>NZ_JBFRFV010000009.1:0-221622 GCF_052115005.1 Massilia sp. 2TAF26 | reverse complement strand
GCGCGCTCAGGTATCGCGCATGCGTGGGTGAACGTGCAGGCGGGAGAGCGCACACGCGGCGCGATCCACGTGCAAAACGTGAACGGCTGGCATAGCCGGTTCAAGAGCTGGCTGGTGCGGTTTCGCGGCGTGGCAAGCCGTTACCTGATTAATTATTCGGGCTGGCAACGCATGCTGGATGCGCGGCGGCTGACGACGCCCCGGCATCTGCTGCAAGCCGCCGTCCAGCTCAGCCAAATGGCGCAGTGACCGAATTAACGCGAACACAGCCATAAAAAAAGCGCCCCCGAAGGAGCGCTTTTCGTGACGAATCACATCAAATCAGGCAACCCACTTCCGCGCGTTCTGGAACATACGCGCCCAGGGCGAATTCTCGCCCCAGCCATCCGGATGCCAGGACATCGTCACGGTACGCGCCACACGCTCGGCGTGCGGCATCATCACCGTGAAGCGGCCGTCCGGCGTCGTGACCGCAGTCAGGCCGCCCGGCGAACCGTTCGGGTTGAACGGATACTGCTCGGTCGCCTGGCCGCGGTTGTCGATATAGCGCAGCGCGCCGATCGCCTTGGACAGGTCGCCGGTCTGCGAGAAGTCCGCGAAGCCTTCGCCGTGGGCGATCGCCAGCGGCGCGTGGGTGCCGGCCAGGTCGGCGAAGAAGATCGACGGCGAGTCCAGCACCTCGACCATGCCGAAGCGGGCTTCGAACTGCTCCGACTTGTTGCGGGTGAACTTCGGCCATGCTTCGGCGCCGGGGATGATGGACTTCAGGTTGCTCATCATCTGGCAGCCGTTGCAGACGCCCATGCCGAAGGTATCAAGGCGGCCGAAGAATCCGGCGAACTGCTCCTTCAGCGCGGCGTTGAACAGGATGGTCTTGGCCCAGCCTTCGCCGGCGCCCAGCACGTCGCCGTAGGAGAAGCCGCCGACGGCGATGATGCCCTTGAAGTCATCCAGCTTCGCACGGCCGGCGATCAGGTCGCTCATGTGCACGTCGACTGCCTTGAAGCCGGCCTGGTGCAGCGCCCAGGCGGTTTCGATGTGCGAGTTGACGCCCTGCTCGCGCAGCACCGCCACGCTCGGGCGGGCGCCGGTCGCGATGAAGGGCGCGGCGATGTTTTCCTGCGTGTCGTGCACCAGCTTGGGCGTCAAGCCCGGGTCCTGCTCATCCAGCAGGCGCTCGTATTCCTGGTCGACGCATTCCGGATTGTCGCGCAGGCGGGCGATGCGCCAGCTGGTCTCGCTCCACAGCCGGTGCAGCTCGCTGCGGCGCTTGTTGTAGATGACCTTGGTATCGCGGGTGAACTCGATCACGCCGCGGTCGTTGACCTTGCCGATGATGTGGCTGCAGGCACCCAGGTCGAAGGAGCGCAGCACGTTCATCACCTCGCTGCGCTCGTCGTGGCGCACCTGGATGACGGCGCCTAGCTCTTCGCTGAACAGCGCGCGCAGGGTCATCTCGTTGCGGCGTTCGCCGACTTGCGCGGTCCAGTTCTTGGCGTCGCCATGGTCGGAAGCGTGCTCGCCTTCCATGGTCAGGATGTCGAGGTTGACCGACACGCCGGCGCGGCCGGCGAAGGCCATCTCGCACAGGGTCGCGTACAGGCCGCCGTCCGAACGGTCGTGGTAGGCCAGCAGTTTGCCGTCCGCGTTCAGCCGCTGGATCGCGGCGAAGAAGGCTTTCAGGTCCCGCGGGTCATCGAGGTCCGGGGTGTCGTTGCCGACCTGGTTCGTCACCTGGGCCAGGCTCGACGCGCCGAGGCGGTTCTTGCCGCGGCCGAGGTCGACCAGGATCAGCGAGGTGTCGCCGAGGTCGGTGCGCAGCTGCGGGGTCAGCGTCTTGCGGACGTCATGGACCGGCGCGAACGAGGACACGATCAGCGACACCGGCGAAATCACGGCCTTGGCTTCACCGTCGTCGGTCCAGGTGGTGCGCATCGACAGCGAATCCTTGCCGACCGGGATCGAGATGCCCAGCGCCGGGCACAGTTCCATGCCGACCGCCTTCACGGTGTCGAACAGGGCGGCGTCCTGGCCCGGCTGGCCGCAGGCCGCCATCCAGTTGGCCGACAGCTTGATGTCTTCGATACTGGTGATCGGGCTTGCGGCGATATTGGTGATCGCCTCGCCGACGGCCATGCGGCCCGAGGCGGCGGCGTCGATCACCGCCACCGGGGTGCGCTCGCCCATCGCCATCGCCTCGCCCTTGTAGCCTTCGAAGCTCAGGGTGGTGACGGCGCAGTCGGCCACCGGAACCTGCCACGGACCGACCATCTGGTCGCGCACGCTCATGCCGCCGACGCTGCGGTCGCCGATGGTGATCAGGAAGGATTTGTCGGCCACGGTCGGCAGCAGCAGCACGCGACGCGCCACTTCCTCCAGTTCCAGGCCGGTCACGTCGACCGGCTGGAAGTCGTTCTGAACGTGGGTCACGTCGCGCTGCATCTTCGGCGGTTTGCCGAGCAGGACTTCCATCGCCATGTCGACCGGTGAAGTGTTGGTGAGCGGGTCGATCAGGCGCAGCTGGCGCTCCTCGGTGGCGACGCCGACGGCCGCGAAGGGGCAGCGCTCGCGTTCGCAGATGGCGGCGAAGCGCGGCAGATCGTTGGGCGAGATCGCCAGCACGTAGCGCTCCTGCGACTCGTTGCTCCAGATTTCGCGCGGCGACATGCCGCTCTCTTCCAGCGGCACCTTGCGCAGGTCGAAGGTCGCGCCGCGCCTGGCGTCGTTGGTGATCTCGGGGAAGGCGTTCGAGATGCCGCCGGCGCCGACGTCGTGGATGGAGATGATCGGATTCGCGTCGCCCAGCTGCCAGCAGGAGTTGATCACTTCCTGGGCGCGGCGCTCCATCTCCGGATTGCCGCGCTGGACCGAGTCGAAGTCGAGGTCGGCGGTGTTGGTGCCGGTCGCCATCGACGACGCCGCCGCGCCGGCCATGCCGATGCGCATGCCGGGACCACCCAGCTGCAGCAGCAGGCTGCCGACCGGAATGTCGTTCTTGTGGGTGTGGGCGTCCGAGATGTTACCGATGCCGCCGGCGATCATGATCGGCTTGTGGTAGCCGAACACGGTGTTCTCGCCCAGCGCCGTCTTGCCGACGTTCTGCTCGTAGGTGCGGAAGTAACCGCCGAGCACCGGACGGCCGAATTCGTTCGAGAAGGCGGCGCCGCCCAGCGGGCCGTCGACCATGATCTGCAGCGGCGAGGCGATGCGTTCCGGCTTGCCGTAGGCCGGCACTTCCCAGGGCTGTTCGAAGCCGGGGATCGCCAGGTTCGACACGGTGAAGCCGGTCAGGCCGGCCTTCGGCTTGGCGCCGCGGCCGGTCGCACCTTCGTCGCGGATCTCGCCGCCGGCGCCGGTCGAGGCGCCCGGGAACGGGGAGATCGCGGTCGGGTGGTTGTGGGTCTCGACCTTCATCAGCGTGTGGGTCAGCTCGGTCATGGGCTTGTATTCCTGGCCGCCGCTTTCACCCTGTTGCGGGAAGAAACGCATGGCTTCCGCGCCCACCATGATCGCCGAGTTGTCGCTATAGGCCACCACCGTGCCCTTGGGCTGCAGTTGGTGGGTGTTCTTGATCATCTGGAACAGCGACTTGTCCTGCTTGACGCCGTCGATGGTCCACTCGGCGTTGAAGATCTTGTGGCGGCAGTGCTCGCTGTTCGCCTGGGCGAACATCATCAGCTCGACGTCGGTCGGGTTGCGCCGGGCCTTGGTAAAGGCGTCGAACAGGTAGTCGATCTCGTCCTCGGCCAGGGCCAGGCCCATGTCGCGGTTGGCTTCTTCCAGCGCCAGCCGGCCCTTGCCCAGCACGTCGATGGCTTCGAGCGGGCGGCCTTCGAGTTCGCTGAACAGTGCCTGGGCTTCGTCGGCGCTGCGCAGCACGGTTTCGGTCATGCGGTCGTGCAGCAGGGCTGCCACGGCCTGGACCTCTTCAGCGCCCAGCTTCTTCGGCGCCTTGATGCCGGTGCCGAAAATGCCGGATTTAAGAACCACGGTATAGGCCACGCCGCGTTCGATGCGGTGGATGTGGGCCATGCCGCAATTGTGCGCGATGTCGGTCGCTTTCGAGGCCCAGGGCGAGATCGTGCCCAGGCGCGGGATCACGAAGTACTCCTCGGTCACGCCCTCGTATTGCGGGTCAAGCACAGGCTCGCCGTAGGTGAGCATGGCCGACAGGCGCTCAGTGTCCTCGGTGGACAGTGGGCTGCTTGCGTCGATGAAGTGGTAGAAACGGGCCTGGACCGCGGCAATCGTCGGGGCGACGGCTTGCAGCTGGGCGAGGAGGCGTTGGCTACGGAAGGCGGAGAGGGCATTGGAACCCGGCAGAATCAACATGGCTTGGTAGTCGGTTGATGCAGCGTGGCTGCGGGTGGAAGATAGCCCGCTATTATACAGCGTCGCCCCTTCTGCGGCTCTGGTCCTTCTGGTATGGTTGCCGGAACGGCAAGGAATAGGTATCTTAGTGGCGGAGACCCATTGAGCATGGACGCGAAAAACGATGCAAGAAAATAGCCAATTGACGGTACTGGTGGTCGATCCGAACCCCGGCATCCGGGCCAACCTGCAGAACATGCTCAACCAGTCCGGCATCTCGCGCGTCGAGTATGCCGTCAACGCCGGCACGGCCGTCAAGCAGCTGAGCCGGCGCGGCTACGACGTCATCCTCTGCGAGTACGATCTCGGCGGCGGCAGCGGCAGCGGCAGCGAGGGCCAGGACGGCCAGCAGCTGCTGGGAGACCTGCGCCACCACAAGCTGATTCCGCCCTGGGCCATCTTCATCATGCTGACCTCCGAGGCGGCCTACGACAAGGTGGTCAGCGCCGCCGAGCTCTCGCCCACCGAATACGTCCTCAAGCCCTTCACCGCCGAGGTCCTGAACCAGCGCATCCAGCGCGCCCTCGCCCGCCGCTGCGCCATGTTGCCGGCCTACCAGCAGGTCGCCCAGGGCAATTCGCACGCGGCCATCCGCACCTGCGTCGACGCCGCCAAAGCCCAGCCGCGCCACGCGGTCGACTTCGCCCGCCTGCGCGCCGAGCTGCACGTCTCGCTGAGGGAATACGAACAGGCGGAGGGCGTGTACCGCCAGCTGATCGCCGCGCGGCCACTGGGCTGGGCCAGGCTCGGACTGGCGCGCAGCCTGGTATTCCAGAACCGCGTCGACGAAGGCGTCGAGCTGCTCGAGCAGCTGGTGCGCGACAACCCGCGCCTGATGGCCGCCTACGACCTGCTGGCGCGCTGCTACGAGGAGCGCGGCGACCACACGCAGGCCCAGAAGACGCTGGAGGAAGCGGTCGGCATCTCGCCCCACATGGTGCGGCGCCTGCGCAAGCTGGGCGAGGTGGCGCTGGAGACAGGCGACGTGGCCGCCGCCGAAAAGTCCTTCAAGCAGGTCGTCACGCGCTCGCGCTATTCCGAATTCCGCAATCCCGAAGACCACGTCAACCTGGTCAAGGCCCTGGTGCGCAAGGGCGACCAGCCGGCGGCCGTCGGCGTGATGCGCGACCTCGAACGCTCGCTGCGCGGCACGCCTGAACTTGATGCCTGCATGGCGGTCTCCGGCGCCCTGCTCCACGATGCGAACGGCAACAAGGCCGGCGCCATCGCCGACCTGCGCAGCGCGGTGACGGCGGTCCGGGCCGGCAGTGCGCTGTCGCCGAACCTGAAAGTCGGCCTGACCCGCTCCCTGCTCGAGCACCGCATGGACGAGGAAGCGTCGGAAGTCATGATGACCGCCATGAACGGACAGGACGGCAGCGTGACCCTGCAGCAGGCCATGAACGTGTTCGTGAAGGCCGGCCGCCCCGACCTGGCGGACGGCATGGGCAAGCAGTTGCGCGCCCAGGCCCAGATCCTGCTCGGCGTCGCCGACGAGAAGCGCAATATGGGCGACGTGCGCGGCGCCGTCCAGACCCTGCTGGAAGCCCTGCATATGGCGCCGGGCAACCTGCAGGTGATGATCGCCGTGGTGGGCGGCATCCTCCGCCAGATCCTGGAGATGGGCTGGGACCACCCGCTGGCGGGCCTGTGCGCCGAGCAGCTCGAGCATATCCGGGCGCTGGATCCGGGGCATCCGCGCTTGCAGGCGCTGGATGAGGAATTTGCTTCGGCCAAGCGGAAGTATGGTATTTCGGGGTGAATTTCATGGTGGGGACTGCGGAACGAACCTGAGTTCCCGCCTTCGCGGGAACGACGGTTTCACGGCCGCGTTCCTCAACGGCGCTTAGGGTCACGCAGGTTTGCACGTCGTCCCCGCGAAGGCGGGATCGTGCCCCCGGCACCATCCACCCAAGTTTCCACGCGCAGCCGTTAACGCGCCCCGTAGCCGCCGCCACCGGGCGTTTCGATCACGAACACATCTCCAGCCTGCATATCGACCTTCCCGATATGCCCCAGTGCCTCCACCCGCCCATCGGCCCGCAGCACCAGGTTCCTGCCCTTCTCCCCAGGCTCCCCGCCAGCCATCCCGAAAGGCGCAAACACCCGGTTGTTCGACAGGATCGCCGCCGTCATCGGCTCCAGGAAGCGCAGCTTGCGCACCCCGCCGTTGCCCCCATGCCAGCGCCCCGCCCCACCGGATTCCGGCCGGATCTCGTAGCTCTCCAGCCGCACCGGGAAGCGGAATTCGAGGATCTCCGGATCGGTCAGGCGCGAGTTGGTCATATTGGTTTGCACCACGTCCGTACCGTCGAAGCCTTCTCCCGCGCCGGAGCCGCCGGAGATGGTCTCGTAGTACTGGTAGCGCGCATTCCCGAAGGTGAAGTTGTTCATCGTCCCCTGCGAGGCCGCCATCACGCCCAGCGCCCCGTACAGTGCATTGGTGATGCAGGTCGAGGTCTCGACATTCCCCGACACCACCGAGGCCGGATAATGCGGATTGAGCATCGAGCCCGGCGGGATGATCACCTTCAACGGCTTCAGGCAGCCGGCATTCAGCGGAATCTCGTCGTCGACCAGGGTACGGAACACATAGAGCACCGCCGCCATGCACACGGCGGACGGCGCATTGAAGTTGTTCGGCAGCTGGCCGGAGGTGCCGCTGAAGTCGATCTCCGCGCTGCGCCCGGCCGCATCGACCCGGATGGCGACCTCGATACGCGCGCCGTTGTCGAGCTCATAGCTGTACGAGCCGTCCTTCAGCACCGCGATCACCCGCCGCACCGCTTCCTCGGCATTGTCCTGCACGTGGCCCATATAGGCGCGCACCACGTCGAGGCCGTAGTAGGCGACCATCTTGCGCAGTTCCTCGACGCCCTTCTGGTTCGCCGCGACCTGGGCACGCAGGTCGGCCAGGTTCTGATCCGGATTGCGGGCCGGCCAACGCGCCGCGGCCAGCATGGCGCGCGTTTCTTCTTCGCGAAGCACACCGTCCGCACCGTCGACCAGCTTGAAATTGTCGATCAGGACGCCCTCTTCCTCGATGTGGCAGGAGTCCGGCGGCATCGAGCCCGGCGTGGTGCCGCCGATGTCGGCATGGTGGCCGCGCGAGCCGACGTAGAACAGGAGGTCCGGCTCCCCGGCCTGTCCGTCCGGCTCGTCGAACACCGGCGAGAT
Source organism: Massilia sp. 2TAF26 (assembly GCF_052115005.1). Classification (NCBI taxonomy): domain Bacteria; kingdom Pseudomonadati; phylum Pseudomonadota; class Betaproteobacteria; order Burkholderiales; family Oxalobacteraceae; genus Massilia; species Massilia sp. 2TAF26. The sequence continues at coordinate 214,074 of NZ_JBFRFV010000009.1, read as the reverse complement.
GACCGTCACGTCAGGCAGGTGGGTACCGCCGTTGTACGGGTCGTTGAGCACGTAGACGTCGCCGGGCTTCATCCTGCCCGCATTCTTGCGCATCACCGCCTTGATGCTCTCGCCCATCGAGCCCAGGTGGACCGGCATGTGCGGCGCATTCGCGACCAGATTGCCCTCGTGGTCGAAGATCGCACAGCTGAAGTCGAGGCGCTCCTTGATGTTGACCGAGTAGGCCGTGTTCTGCAGGCGCAAGCCCATCTGCTCGGCGATCGACATGAACAGGTTGTTGAAGACTTCCAGCATCACCGGATCGGCACTGGTGCCGATCGCGTGACGTTCCGGCAGCGCCTCGACGCGGCGCAGCACCAGGTGGTCATAGGCGGTGGCCTCGGCCTGCCAGCCGGCTTCGACCACCGTGGTCGCATTCGCCTCGGCGATGACGGCCGGGCCTTTCACGATGGCGCCCGGCTTCACGTCCGCGCGCAGGTAGACCGCGGTGTCGCGCCACTCACCGCCGGCGAACATCCGCACGCGCTCGTGGGCGGCCGGTGTGGCGCCGGCTGCAGTAAGGTCGAGCGCCATTTCGGGCGGCGCATCGGAACGGCCCAGCGCCTCCACCGACACCGCCTCGACCACCAGGGCCTTGCCCGGCATGAGGAAGGAGAAGCGGCGCTTGTAGGCGTCCTCGAAAGCCTGTTGCATGGCCGCGGGCGTGCCAAGGCTCACCACGATGGCCGAATCCGTGCCTTCGTAGCGCAGGTGGACGCGGCGCAGGATGTCGATGCGGTCAATCGGCACGCCCTGGGCCAGCAGTTCCTCGCGCGCCCGCGCGGCAAGTTCGTCGAGTCCGGCGGACAGTTCGTCGCCGCGCATATCGGCCAGGCGGCGCTCGACCGCGCGTTCGCGCATCGCGCTCTGGTCGGCCAGGCCCATGCCGTAGGCCGACAGCACGCCCGCCAGTGAGTGGATGAATACCGTCTTCATGCCCAGCGCATCCGCCACCAGACAGGCGTGCTGGCCGCCGGCGCCGCCGAAGCTGGTGAGCGTGTAGCCGGTCACGTCGTGGCCGCGCTGCACCGAGATCTGCTTGATCGCATTCGCCATATTGCCGACCGCGATCCGGATATAGCCTTCGGCCACCGCTTCCGGCGCCGGCATGCTGCCGGTGGCCGCGCCGATCCGCTCCGCCAGCGCGCTGAATCCGGCGCGCACGGCATCGACGTCGAGGGGCTGGTCGCCGGTGGCGCCGAACAGGCGCGGGAAGTGCCGCGGCTGGATCTTGCCGAGCATGACGTTGCAGTCGGTGACGGTCAGCGGCCCGCCGCGGCGGTAGCTGGCCGGGCCGGGATTGGCGCCGGCGCTGTCCGGCCCCACGCGGTAGCGGCTGCCGTCGAAGTGCAGGATGGAGCCGCCGCCAGCCGCCACCGTGTGGATGCTCATCATGGGCGCGCGCATGCGCACGCCGGCCACCTGGGTCTCGAAGACACGCTCGAAGTCGCCGGCAAAATGCGAGACGTCGGTCGAGGTACCGCCCATGTCGAAACCGATCACGCGCTCGAAGCCGGCCAGGCGGCTGGAACGCACCATGCCGACGATACCGCCGGCCGGACCGGACAGGATGCTGTCCTTGCCCTGGAAGGCGCGCGCGTCGGTCAGGCCGCCGCTCGACTGCATGAACTGCAAGTTTACGCCGGGCAGCTCATCCGCGACCTGGTCGACGTAGCGGCGCAGGATCGGCGACAGGTAGGCGTCGACCACCGTGGTGTCGCCGCGCGCGACCAGCTTCATCAGCGGGCTCACCTGATGCGACACCGAGACCTGGGTGAAGCCGATCTCGCGGGCGATGCGGGCCACCGCCGCCTCATGCTGCGTGTAGCGGTAGCCGTGCATGAAGACGATGGCCAGGCTGCGCAGGCCGGCGTCCCAGGCTTGCTGGAGCTCGCGGCGCGCCTTGGCCTCGTCGAGCGGCAGCACCACGTCGCCGTGGGCACCGATGCGCTCGTCGATCTCGATCACGCGCCCATACAGAAGCTCGGGCAGCACGATGTGGCGGTCGAACAGGCGCGGCCGGTTCTGGTAGGCGATACGCAGCGCGTCGCGGAATCCGCGGGTGATGGCAAGCGCGGTCGGCTCGCCCTTGCGTTCCAGGAGCGCATTGGTGGCGACCGTGGTGCCCATCTTGACCGCTTCGATGGCGCCTTCCGGCACCGCGTCGCCGGCCTCCAGGCCCAGCAGGTGGCGGATCCCGGCCACGGCCGCGTCGCGGTATTGCTCGGGATTCTCGGACAGCAGCTTGTGGGTGGCGAGGGTGCCATCGGGGCGACGCGCCACGATGTCGGTGAAGGTGCCGCCGCGGTCGATCCAGAACTGCCAATCCATAGTGTCTCCAAGTCGTTGCCGGAAAATCCAGGCTATTGTAGTCGCGTCTCGCGCGCCGGCCCGATTTTGGCGACAATACCGGGTATCGACAGCATTCCCGTCCACCAGGAGGCACCATGGATACCCTGCTCTACAGCTGCGCGCAGATCCGCGCCATCGAACACGCCGCCCAGGCCCATCTCGCGCATGGCGAACTGATGGAGCGCGCCGGCCGCGCCGCCGCGGACTACGCGCGCGAACTGCTGGACGGCGAGGCTTCGGGCGCGGTGCTGGTGCTGGCCGGTCCCGGCAACAACGGCGGCGACGGCCTCGAACTGGCCGCCCACCTCGCACGCGCCGGCGCCGAGGTCGAGGTGCTGCACCTGGCCGCCGAGCGCGAACCCTCCTTCGAGGCGGGACGCGCACTGCAGCGGGCCCGCGAGGCCGGCGCCCGCTTCGTCGACGAGATCCCGGCGGCCCGGCCGTGGCGGCTGGTGGTCGACGCCCTGTTCGGCATCGGCCTCGCGCGCCCGCTGGCCGGGCRGGCGCGCGAGCTGGCCGCGTGGACGGCGGGTGTCGACTGTCCCGTGCTGGCCCTCGACGTCCCCAGCGGCCTCGATGCCGATACCGGCGGCCTGCATGGCGCGGACGGCATCGCGGTGACGGCAACCCACACCATTACCTTCCTCGGCAACAAGCCGGGCCTGTACACGGGCGACGGCTGCGACCACGCAGGCGACGTGCTTGTCGACATGCTGGGCAGCGAGGGACTGCATGGCGAGTCGGCCCAGGCCGTGCTGAACGGCCCCGCCTTGCTCGCGGACTCCCTGCGGCCGCGGCGCCAGAATTCCCACAAGGGCAGCTTCGGCGACGTCGCCGTGCTCGGCGGCGCGCGCGGGATGGCCGGTGCGGCGGTGCTGGCCGCACGCGCGGCACTGTACGGCGGCGCGGGGCGCGTCTTCGCCGCCATGCTCGATCCGGGCATGAGCATGGATCCGCTGCAGCCCGAGATCATGTTCCGCGACGCCGCCGGTCTCGATTTCTCGTGCCGCAGCGTGGTCGCAGGCCCCGGCATGGGCAGTGCGGATGCGGCCATCCACCTGTTCGGCCAGGTGCTGGCGGCGCGTGCACCGCTGGTGGTGGATGCCGATGCGCTGAACCTCACATCCGCGCGCCGCGAACTGCAGGAAGCCCTGGCGGCGCACGGCGGGCCGCTGGTCCTGACCCCGCATCCCCTGGAAGCGGCGCGCCTGCTGGGCGTGACCGCCGCCATCGTCCAGGCGGACCGCCTGGAGCACGCGCGCGAGCTGGCGATGCGCTTCAACTGCGTGGTGGTGCTGAAGGGTGCGGGCAGCGTGATCGCGCGTCCGGATGGCTTCGTGGCGGTCAACACCAGCGGGAATCCGGGCCTGGCGACCGGCGGCAGCGGCGACGTGCTGGCGGGCTTCTGCGGCGCCCTGCTGGCCCAGGGCTGGCCGGCCTGGGAGGCGGCGCTGGGCGCGGTGTGGATGCACGGCGCGGCGGCCGACTGGCTGGTGGCGGATGGTACCGGACCGATCGGGTTGACGGCGGGCGAGCTGCCGAAGGCGATAAGGAGTGTGTTCAACGCCCTGGTTGCCGGCACGGACGCCTGGTAGAGTCGGCGCTAGGTGCCCAGGCGGGCCGCGCCCACTCTACACCAGCCGGCCTGCGGCAATGGTGAGGGTACGCGCGCAACGCGCCGCCATCGCCGGATCGTGCGTAACCAGCACCAGGGTCGAGCCGCGTTCGCGGTTCAGCTCGAACATCAGCTGGATCACCGACTCGCCGGTGGCGGCATCGAGGCTGCCGGTAGGCTCGTCGGCAAACAGCAGCGGCGGCTCGGTCACAAAGGCGCGCGCCAGTGCCACGCGCTGCTGCTCGCCACCGGACAGGTACTTCGGATAGTGGCGCAGGCGGCTCTCCAGGCCGACCCGGCCCAGCATGTTCGAGGCCTTGCCGCGCGCGTCGGCATCGCCGCGAAGCTCCAGCGGCAGCATCACGTTTTCCAGGGCGCTCAGGTGCGGCAGCAGCTGGAAGGACTGGAACACGAAGCCCAGCTTGGCCTTGCGGAAAGCGGCGCGCCCATCCTCGTCGAGTGCGAAGATATCGGTGCCGTTGAGCTTCACGGTGCCGCTCGACGGCGTGTCGAGGCCGGCCAGCAGACCCAGCAGGGTCGACTTGCCCGAACCCGAGGCGCCGACCAGGGCGAGCGTCTCGGCCGGTTGCACGGTAAAATCGACACTGTGCAGGATGGTGAGTTCGCCGCTGGCGTCCGCCACCCGCTTCGACAGGCCGGCCACCTCGATTGCCGGATGCCGGACCATTGCACCATCTTTGGTAGCCTCGGGAATATCACGCATGCTTGCTCATCTCACTCTCAATGCCAGGAAAACGACGATCGGTGTCCTTGCGGCCTTCGCGCTGGCCGCATCGGGGAGCGCCTATTCTGCACCAAAAACCGTGCTGGTGGTGGGCGACAGCCTGTCCGCCGAATACGGTCTGGCGCGCGGCAGCGGCTGGGTCGCCCTGCTCGAACAGAAACTGAAGGCCGAGAAGCTGGACACCCGCATCGTCAACGCCAGCATCAGCGGCGACACCACCAGCGGTGGGCGCACCCGCCTGCCGGCCCTGCTGGCCCGGCACAAGCCGAACGTGGTGGTGCTCGAACTGGGCGCCAACGACGGCCTGCGCGGACTGCCGATCGCCTCGGCCGAAGACAATCTGCGCAGCATGATCAAGCTGTCGCAGCAGAACAAGGCCAAGGTCCTGCTGGTCGGCATCCATATGCCGCCGAATTACGGACGCGCCTACACCGAACGCTTCACCGGCATGTACAAGGAACTCTCGGCGCAGCTGAAGGTGCCGCTGGTGCCCTACATGCTGCAGGGCGTGGATCTGGTGCCGACGAACTTCCAGGCCGACCGCATGCATCCGCTGTCCACGGCCCACCCCGTCATCCTCAATAACATCTGGCCGCAACTGGCTCCCCTGATCAAACAATAAATAATGAAATACCCCGCAGTCCTGAGCTTCAACGACGTCCTGCCGCAGCTCGACGAATTCGACTCCATCATCGACGCGCGCAGCGAATCGGAGTTCGCGCTCGACCATATTCCCGGCGCCATCAACTGCCCGGTGCTGAACGACGTGGAACGCATCCTGGTCGGCACCACCTACAAGCAGGTCGGCGCCTTCGAAGCGAAAAAGATCGGGGCGCCGCTGGTAGCGCGCAATATCGCCCATGCGATCGACACCCTGTTCGCCGACAAGCCGCGCGACTGGAAGCCCCTGGTCTACTGCTGGCGCGGCGGCAACCGCAGCGGCTCGATGGCCCACATCCTGGCCAAGATCGGCTGGCCGGTGGTCCAGCTGGACGGCGGCTACAAGGCCTTCCGCGGCTTCGTCAACGACGCACTGGCCCAGCCGCCCGAACTGCAGTTCCGCGTCATCTGCGGCACCACCGGCAGCGGCAAGAGTCGCCTGCTGGAGACCCTGGACGCGATCGGCGCCCAGGTGCTCGACCTCGAGCGCCTGGCTGCCCATCGCGGATCGGTGCTGGGTCACCTGCCGAACGAGCCCCAGCCCAGCCAGAAGATGTTCGAGACCCGCATCTGGGACAAGCTGCGCCGCTTCGACCCGAGCAAGCCGGTGTTCGTCGAATCGGAGAGCAAGAAGGTCGGCAACCTGCGCGTGCCGGAGGCAGTGATGGAGCGCATGCGCGCCTCGCCCTGCATCTCGCTGACCCTGTCGCGCCCGAACCGCGTGCGCCTGCTGATGGAGGACTACCGGCACTTCTGCGCCGATCCCTCGGCCCTGAACCGCCAGCTCGACCATCTGGTGCAGTTGCATGGCCGGCCCAGGATCGATGCCTGGCACGGGATGGCGAACGGCGGCCAGTTGCCGGAGCTGGTCGACGAGCTGCTGGTGCAGCACTATGACCCGGCTTACCTGCGGTCGATCGACCGGAATTTCGTGCAGTATCCGCAGGCGGAGGTGGCGGAGCTGGCAGATATTTCGAAAGAGGATTTCCTGGCTGCCGCGCGCAAGTTGCACGCAGCCCAATAATAGAAAAGGCGCTGTTCGCGCTAAGTGTTGAATCTGCCCAGCGCCGCTCTCAAAAAGGCGTCTGGGCAGGCAATACGCTGGCCATGCAGCGCCCAGCGCCAGCCGAAGTAGTGGCTCAGGTATCGGCTGGCGATGCCGCGAAAAGGCAGCAGCCAGGTGCGGATCCGGCTGTGATAGGCGTTCACGTTCTGGATGTGCAGCGCACCGCGCTTTCTTTCGCCGGCGCTCGCGTTGATAGCCTCATGTGAAATCCCGACCTCCCGCGCGAATGCCGGTAGCGCAGCCGGGCCAGCGACGTGCCACTGAGGGCATTGAAGGTGCGATGGCAGCTGCAACAGCGATAACGCTGCAGTCCGTGCGCGTGACCGTGACGATACGGATTGTTGGTCTGGCAGTGCGGGCAGCAAAGTGGTGTGGCGGGTTGCTCGACGATCTCGAGTACACGGTCGAGGCCGGCCGCCGATTGCAGCAGGTCGAGCAGGCGGTCGCGCTGGCGCCGCGTTAGAGAGGACAGGCGTTGCAGGAACTGTTCGAACTGCCGTGCTTGCATGGGGCCTCCGTCAACGGTTCAGGTCGACGTTGGACCGCAGGCTTGCAGAAAAGATTCCACACTTGGCGCGAACAGCGCCATAGAAAAAGCCCGGCCGCACAAGCGAACCGGGCTTTCTTTTTACGCCTGGGCGATCACTCGGACCTGGTCCCCAGGTCGGCCGCCTTGACGTTCAGCTTGGCCTTGGCCTTCTTCTTCAGCGCCTCGATGTAGCCGTGGGTCTCGGCATTGCCGATGGCGCGGGCGATCGAGTCGGCTTCCTGCTTGCGGCGATCCTGGTCCGGTTTTGCCGGCATGGTCACCTTGCCGATGCGGTAGATGCCATAACCCTGGCCCGGCAGCTCGACGCCGATATAGGCCGGGAGCTTGCTCACGTCGGCCTTCAGCACGGCCAGCGCAGCGGCGTGGTTGATGCCCGGATCCGTGGTCATGGTGCGCGACAGGACTTTCACGTCGCCGAACCCGGCGGCGTCGCCGGATGCCTTCAGCGCGGCCAGCTTGGCTTCGCCGGCCTGGCGTGCCAGGCGCAGTTCTTCTTCCTGGGTCACGCGCTGGCGGATCTGGTCGGCCACTTCGGCCAGCGGACGCTTGGCGGCCGGCTTGAACTCGACCACGCGACCCGCCACCAGGGTGCTCGGCGCGACTTCCACCGCCTCGGTGTTGCGCTTGTTGGCGATGGCGTCCTGGGAGAAGATCGCCTTCAGGAACTTGTCGTTGTTGACAGGCGCATTGCCGAGCGCCGGGTTCGGCGTACGGGTCAGGCCCTCGACGGTCTGGATAGTCAGGCCCAGCTTGTCGGCCACCGGCTTCAGGCTGTCCGACTGCTCGTACACGGTATTCGAGAAGATCTCGGCCAGTTCCGAATACTTGTTCGACAGCTTGGTCTTCTTCAGGTCGGCAACGATCTCCGGCTTGGCTTCTTCCAGGGTCTTCTCGGTGGACGGCACGACTTTGGTCACCTTGACGATGTGGTAACCGAAGCTCGATCGCACCAGGCCGCTGACTTCGCCCTCCTTCAGCTTGTAGATCGCATCTTCGACCGGCTTGTCGAACAGGCCCTTCTCGACCACGCCGAGGTCGCCGCCCAGTTCCGCCGAGCCCGGGTCCTGCGACTGCGCCTTGGCGATCTTCGCGAACTCGTTCGGGTTCTTCTGGACTTCAGCCAGGATGGCCTGCGCCTTGGCCTTGGCAGCGGCGTCGTCGGCCGGCTTGGCGTCCTTCGGCACGGTGATCAGGATGTGGCTGGCGCTGCGCTTTTCCGGGGTGGCGAAGCGGGCCTTGTTCTTGTTGTAGGCGTCCGCGATTTCCGCGTCGCTGACGCTCACCTGCTTCTCGACGGTATCGGCGTTGAACACCACGTATTCGGCCTTGATCTGCTCCGGCACCTGGAACAGGGTCGCGTTCTTGTCGTAGTAGGCCTTGATCATGTCGTCGGTGACCTTGACCTGCGACGCGTAGTTCGCGATCGGGAACAGCAGTTCCTGCACCTCGCGCTGCTGGTCGTTGATGTCCGACAGGCGGCCGGCGACCGAGCGCGGCGCGAAGGCCGTTGCCTGCACCGATTCGGCCAGCTGCTGCACGGCCATCTGGTAGCCGATGCGCTGCTCGAAGGCCTGGGCGGTCAGGCCCTGGGAGGTCAGGAAGGCCTTGTAGGCGTCGAGGTCGAAGCTGCCGTCCGGCTTGCGCAGGCCGGTCTGTTCCTGAATCGCCTTGGCCAGCGAGGCATTGCCGACGGCCAGGTGGCTACGCGCCACTTCGGCACTGATCGCACGCTCGGCGACCAGGCCGTCCAGGACTTCCTGCTTCGCTTCCGGCGTCTCGAACAGCTTCTGGTCGAAGCGCGGGCCCATCATGGCGCGGGCCTGGTCGATCTGGCGGCGCTGCGCCGCTTCCCATTCCTGCTGCGTGATGGTGCGGCCGTCGACGCTGGCCACGCCATCGTTGCTGCCGCGCTTCTCATACTGGCTGACGCCGACGAGCACGAACGAAGGCAGGATCAGCAGGAGCAGGAAAAACTGCATCAGCCGCTGGTGGGTACGGATAAATTCAAACATGGTCAGCCAATCAAGGTTGAAAATGCGATTACAAAAAGCCGAAAAAAAAGGCGAACCGTGGTTCGCCTTTTTTTCACACCTGATTCTGGCGGAGCGGACGGGGCTCGAACCCGCGACCCCCGGCGTGACAGGCCGGTATTCTAACCAACTGAACTACCGCTCCAGATTCTGTGCTGCATGCGTATCGTCTTTTTGGTGGCGGAGCGGACGGGGCTCGAACCCGCGACCCCCGGCGTGACAGGCCGGTATTCTAACCAACTGAACTACCGCTCCACGCAATAAGGCGACACTTTCCGCCGCGCTCAGCGCAGCGAAGGCATTAGTTTACTGCATCTTTCAGGGCTTTACCAGCCTTAAATTTCGGGACATTGGCAGCCTTGATCTTGATGGCTTCCTTGGTGCGCGGGTCGCGGCCGGTACGCGCAGCGCGCTCGCCGACGGTGAAGGTGCCGAAGCCGACCAGGGTCACGCTGTCCTTGTTTTTCAGGGTGTTGGTCACGGCGTCGATCATCGCGTCGAGGGCACGTGCCGCAGAGGCTTTGGTCAGGTCCGCGGACTTCGCAATTTCTTCGATCAGTTCAGTTTTGTTCACTTCTTTTCCCTCGTTAGACATTCGGCAAAAAACCGCAAGCGCGTATTAGACAAGGCGGGAATACTTTGTGTCAAGCAACGTTGCCTCTCGAACGGGCGGAAGAGATTCAAAACTTTGTTTTTTGTGGCATTGCCCAAAAAAAACTCCCCGCGAAGGCGGGGACCCAGGTTCTGCATGCGCAATCGAAACGCAAACAAACTTGGGTCCCCGCCCGTGCGGGGACGACGGTACGACGGTGCGACTGCTAACCTGCTTTAGTGCTTGACCACGCCGCCCTGCCCTTCGGCGGTCGCTGCTACCGGGCTGCTGGCCACGGCCGGCACGTCGACCAGCGGCTCGGGCTCGCGTTCCAGCGCCACTTCCAGCACCTTCTCGATCCAGCGCACCGGAACGATCTCGAGCTTGTTCTTGACGTTGTCCGGGATCTCGGCCAGGTCCTTCACGTTCTGCTCGGGGATCAGCACGGTCTTGATGCCGCCGCGCTGGGCCGCCAGCAGTTTTTCCTTCAGGCCGCCGATCGGCAGGACTTCGCCGCGCAGCGTGATCTCGCCGGTCATCGCCACGTCGGCGCGGACCGGGATGCCGGTGAACACCGACACCAGCGCAGTCGTCAGGCCGATACCCGCGGACGGACCGTCCTTCGGCGTCGCACCCTCCGGCAGGTGGATGTGGATGTCGGTCTTCTCGAACACCTCGTTCTTGATGCCCAGGCGCGCAGCACGCGAACGCACCACGGTGCGGGCCGCTTCGATCGATTCCTTCATCACGTCGCCCAGCGTACCGGTACGGATGACGGCGCCCTTGCCCGGCACCTGCACGGCTTCGATGGTCAGCAGGTCGCCGCCCACTTCGGTCCATGCGAGGCCAGCCACCTGACCGACCTGGTTATCCTTCTCGGCCACGCCGAAGTCGAAGCGGCGCACGCCCAGGAACTTGTCCAGGTTCTTGCCGTTGACGATGACGCGCTTGTTGTCCTTCTTCAGCAGCAGCATCTTGACGACCTTGCGGCAGATCTTCGAGATCTCGCGCTCGAGCGAACGCACGCCCGCTTCACGAGTGAAGTAGCGGATGATGTCGCGGATCGCCGATTCCTCGACCTTGATCTCTTCTTCCTTCAGGCCGTTGTTCTTGATCTGCTTCGGCAGCAGGTAGCGCTGGGCGATCGAGGTTTTCTCGTCTTCGGTGTAGCCCGACAGGCGGATCACCTCCATCCGGTCCAGCAGCGCCGGCGGGATGTTGAAGGAGTTCGAGGTCGCCACGAACATCACGTCCGACAGGTCGAAGTCGACTTCGACGTAGTGGTCGGAGAATGTATGGTTCTGCGCCGGGTCCAGCACCTCCAACAATGCCGACGACGGGTCGCCGCGGAAGTCCGCGCCCATCTTATCGATCTCGTCGAGCAGGAACAGCGGGTTGCGCACGCCGACCTTCGACAGCGACTGCAGCACCTTGCCCGGCATCGAACCGATGTAGGTGCGGCGGTGACCGCGGATCTCGGCCTCGTCGCGCACGCCGCCGAGCGCCATCCGCACGTACTTGCGGTTGGTGGCGCGGGCGATCGATTCGCCCAGCGAGGTCTTGCCCACGCCCGGAGGACCGACAAAGCACAGGATCGGCGCCTTCAGCTTGTCGACGCGCTGCTGCACTGCGAGGTACTCGAGGATGCGTTCCTTGATCTTGTCGAGGCCGTAGTGATCGGCTTCCAGCACCTGCTGGGCCTTCTCGAGGTCGATGGTGACCTTGGATTTCTTTTTCCACGGCAGGCCGACCAGGGTGTCGATGTAGTTGCGCACGACGGTGGCCTCGGCCGACATCGGCGACATCATCTTCAGCTTCTTGATCTCGGCCTGGGCCTTTTCCATGGCCTCCTTCGGCATCTTGGCTGCGATCACCTTCTTCTCGAGCTCTTCGATGTCGGCGCCGTCTTCACCTTCGCCCAGTTCCTTCTGGATCGCTTTCACCTGCTCGTTCAGGTAGTACTCGCGCTGCGATTTTTCCATCTGGCGCTTGACGCGGCCGCGGATGCGCTTTTCCACCTGCAGGATGTCGAGTTCGCCTTCCAACTGGCCGAGCAGGTGCTCCAGGCGCTTGGAGACGTTGAAGATCTCGAGGATGACCTGCTTCTGCTCGAGCTTGAGTGGCAGGTGGGCGGCAACGGTGTCGGCCAAGCGGCCGGCGTCGTCGATACCGGCCAGCGAAGCCAGGATCTCGGGCGGGATTTTCTTGTTCAGTTTGACGTACTGGTCGAACTGCTGGACGATCGCGCGACGCATTGCCTCGACTTCCGAATCGTCGCCGGGTTCGGAATTAATCGGGGTCAGGTCGGCCACGAAATGGCTCGGCGCGTCGGTGATATGGTTGATACGGGCACGCTGGGCGCCTTCGACCAGCACCTTCACGGTACCGTCGGGCAGCTTCAGCATTTGCAGAATATTGGCCACGCAGCCGATTTCATAGATGTCTGCGGCCGAGGGCTCGTCCTTGGCAGCTGCTTTCTGGGCAGCGAGCATGATGCTCTTACCCTGTTCCATCGCGGCTTCGAGCGCCTTGATCGATTTCGGGCGGCCGACGAACAGAGGTATCACCATATGCGGAAACACGACCACGTCGCGCAGCGGCAGCAGCGGCAAGGTCATCTGTTCAGTAAATTTAGTAGTCGTCATGGCATACCTTATAAAAAGCGTGTTGACGATGTTGGGAGTCCACCGTCAATTCACAAGAGCGGCCGAAAAATAATTTTCTATCGCAACAGTTATTTACACTTAGCCGTTCTGACAAAAGCCAGTTTTGAAAATAAAAAAGCCACCACGCGACCGGAATCACGAGTGGCTTTTCGATTGAAGCCTGGTCTTTTGTTGAGATTGATTGTACCGCCAAGAATCAGCGTTTCAAGACCTTTTGTTGTGTGTGCGTCCGGAAATTTTTAATTTTCGCCGGCGGCTTTTGCGGATTCGCTATAAATCAGCAAAGGTTTCGCGCCGTTCGTGATCGTATTTTCATCGATCACGACTTTCACCACATTTTGCTGGCTTGGCAGTTCATACATCACGTCCAGCAGCGCATGTTCGAGAATCGAACGCAGGCCGCGTGCGCCGGTCTTGCGCGCCAGCGCCCTCTTGGCGATCGCATGCAGGGCCGCCGGGCGGATTTCGAGTTCCGCGCCTTCCATATCGAGCAGCTTCGAATACTGCTTGATCAGGGCGTTCTTCGGCTCGACGAGGATCTGGATCAGCGCGTCTTCGGTCAGTTCGCTCAGGGTGGCGACGACCGGCAGACGGCCCACCAGCTCCGGAATCAGGCCGAACTTGATCAGGTCTTCCGGTTCCGCTTCCATCAGCACGTCGCTGACCGAGCGCTGGGTCTGGCTCTTGACGTTGGCGCCGAAGCCGATGCCCGACTTTTCCGAACGGTTCTGGATCACCTTGTCGAGGCCATCGAAGGCGCCGCCGCAGATGAACAGGATATTGGTCGTGTCGATCTGGACGAAGTCCTGGTTCGGGTGCTTGCGCCCGCCTTGCGGTGGCACCGAAGCCATGGTGCCTTCGATCAGCTTCAGCAGGGCCTGCTGCACGCCCTCGCCCGAGACGTCGCGGGTGATCGAGGGATTGTCGGATTTACGGGAAATCTTGTCGATCTCGTCGATGTAGACGATGCCGCGCTGGGCTTTCTCGACTTCGTAATTGCAGCTCTGCAGCAGCTTCTGGATGATGTTCTCGACGTCCTCGCCCACATAGCCGGCTTCGGTCAGCGTGGTCGCGTCGGCAATGACGAAAGGCACGTTCAGCATGCGTGCGAGCGTCTGCGCCAGCAGGGTCTTGCCGGAACCGGTCGGGCCCACCAGCAGGATATTGCTCTTGGACAGCTCGATGTCGTCCTTCTTGCCGAGGTGCTTGAGGCGCTTGTAGTGGTTGTAGACGGCAACCGACAGGATGCGCTTGGCCGTTTGCTGGCCGATCACGTACTGGTCGAGCAGTTCGGCGATCTCGTGCGGCGTCGGCAGGTCGGACTTCGCGCCCGCCACCGATTCGACGTTGGAAGTCTCGTCACGGATGATGTCGTTGCACAGGTCGATGCACTCGTCGCAGATGAAGACCGACGGTCCCGCGATGAGCTTCTTCACCTCGTGCTGGCTCTTGCCACAGAAGGAGCAGTACAGGAGTTTTTCGCCGCTAGAGGATTTTTTGTCAGACATGGGGCAGGTTTCTGTTGAATTGCTACGAATATAACGCTAATACGGGGGCGCAACAAGTGCGCACCTCTCCATGCTACCTGAAATAAAAAAAGAACGCCCGGTACGCTGTTGCGCTCGGGCGTCTTTCAGCAACACCTATTATGGTGCTCAGGAGCGATTGGTCAAGACCTTGTCAATCAGGCCATATTCCACGGCTTCGTCGCTCGACATGAAGCGGTCGCGGTCGGTGTCCTTGTGGATCTGCTCGATCGTCTGGCCGGTATTGTCGGCCATGATGCGCGCCAGGCGCTCGCGCAGGTACAGGATTTCCTTGGCCTGGATTTCGATGTCCGAGGCCATGCCCTGCGAACCACCGGACGGCTGGTGGATCATGACGCGCGAGTTCGGCAGCGAGAAACGCTTGCCCTTGGCGCCCGCGGCCAGCAGGAAGGCGCCCATCGAGGCAGCCAGGCCCGTGCACAGGGTCGACACGTCCGGCTTGATGAAATTCATCGTGTCGAAGATGGCCAGGCCGGCCGACACCGAACCACCCGGCGAGTTAATGTAGAGCGAAATATCCTTGTCGGGATTCTCGCTCTCCAGGAACAGCATCTGAGCCACGATCAGGTTGGCCATCTGGTCGTTGACAGGGCCGACCAGGAAAATCACGCGCTCTTTCAGCAGGCGCGAATAGATGTCGTAGGCACGCTCGCCGCGGCCGCTCTGCTCGATCACCATCGGCACGAGGCCGAGGGCTTGTGTATCCAACGCAGGATTACGATTCATACCTGTCACTTTCCTTAAAGAAGATGTTCAGAGACGCCAACCGGCGCACMCGGCGCCGGTTGGCAAGGCTCGTCACCTCAAGCTTACAACCAAGCTCAGGCTTGCGGCGCGCTGCCCATCAGCTCGTCAAAGGCGATGTCCTTGGCCGTCACCTTTGCCTTGCCAAGCACATAGTTAACGACGTTTTCTTCCAATACAAGAGCCTCGATCTCGCCCAGGCGACGACGATCGCTATAGTAGTACTTCAGGACTTCCTTCGGATCTTCGTAGCTTTGTGCGAAGTCTTCGATCTGCGATTTCACCTGCTCCTGGGTAGCCTGGAGGTTGTTGTCACCCACCAGCTGCGACAGGATCAGGCCCAGGCGCACGCGGCGCTCGGCCTTGGTGGCGAACAGGTCGGCCGGGAACGGCAGGCTCTTCACGTCCATGCCGCGCTGGGCCATGTCCTGGCGGGTCTGCTCGGCCAGGCGCTGCGAATCCTGCTCGATCATGACCTTCGGCACGTCCATCTCGGTGGCCTTGACCAGGGCGTCCATCACGGCTTCCTTGTTGCGGGCCTTGATGCGGGCGTTGACTTCACGCTCCAGGTTGACCTTGATGTCTTCGCGCATCTTTTCGACGCTGCCGTCTTCGATGCCCAGCGACTTGGCGAACTCGGCGTCGACTTCCGGCAGGTGCGCCCACTCCAGGTTCTTCAGGGTGATGGTGAACTCGGCGGTTTTACCGGCCACGTCCTTGCCATGGTAGTCCTCCGGGAAGGCCAGCGGGAAGGACTTCGACTCGCCCACTTTCAGGCCGACGGTGGCGGCTTCGAATTCCGGCAGCATGCGGCCTTCGCCCAGCACGAATGCGTAGTTCTCGGCCTTGCCGCCGGCGAACTCGACGCCGTCGATGGTGCCGACGAAGTCGACGGTCACGCGGTCGCCGTTGGCTGCGACAGGCTCGCCACCGTCGCCGTGCTCACCGGCTTCGCCCTTGGTGTGGAAGTGCACGCGCTGTTTGCGCAGGATGTCGATGGTCTTGTCGATCTCGGCGTCCGAAACGTCGGCCTTGACGGTCTCGACTTCGATGCCCGCCAGGTCCGGCAGGGTCACTTCCGGGTAGACTTCGAAAGTGGCGTCGAAGGCCAGCATGCCTTCCGGTGCGTCTTCCTTCGGCTCGATTTTCGGCATGCCGGCAACGCGCAGCTGGTTCTCTTCGGCGGCCTCGCCGAATGCCTGGCCAACCTTGTCGTTCAGCACGTCAGATTCGATCTGGAAGCCGTACTGAGCCGCAACCATTTTCAGAGGAACCTTGCCCGGACGAAAGCCCGGCGCACGAGCGGTCTTGGCCTGCTTCTTGAGGCGCTTTTCAACTTCCGTACGTACGTCGCTCAGCGGAAAAGTGAGAGTCAAGCGACGCTCGAGTTTACCCAGGTTTTCGACTGCAGTTGCCATTGTAAAAATCGTCCAAAAAAATAATTATTCGTGGTGCGAGGAGGGGGACTCGAACCCCCACACCATTGCTGGCGTCAGGACCTAAACCTGGTGCGTCTACCAATTTCGCCATCCTCGCTCAGGATTGCATCTTGCCGCAAAAACAAAGGGCGCCCGACGATACTTCCGGTCGCCCTGCACTCCATCTGTTTAGGGGCTACAACTTCAACCAGTTATTTTACTGGATTTTCTGACACCATTGGGCGATTTTTCGTTCTGCCGTGCGGATGAGCCGAATCCGGCTTCTTCACCCGGAACCATGCGGCATACAGCGCCGGCAGGAACAGCAGGGTCAGCGCGGTCGCCACCAGCAGGCCGCCCATGATCGCCACCGCCATCGGTCCCCAGAATACGGAACGCGACAGCGGAATCATCGCCAGCGCCGCCGCGGCCGCCGTCAGCAGGATGGGACGGCAGCGCCGCACCGCCGCTTCGACGATCGCATCCCAGGCTTCGGCGCCGGCGGCGATATCCTTCTCGATCTGGTCGACCAGGATCACGGAATTCCGGATGATCATGCCGAACAGCGCGATCACACCCAGGTTGGCGACGAAACCGAAGGGGCGGCCCAGCAGCAGCAGTGCCATCGCCGCGCCGGCCACGCCCAATGGCCCGGTCAGGAACACCAGCACGGATCGGGAAAAGCTATGAAGCTGCAGCATCAGCAGGGTGAACACGATGAACAGCACCAAAGGCACGTTGGCCGAGATCGAGGCCTCCGCTTCCGAACTGTCGGCCGCCGCGCCGCGCAGGGTGACTTTGTAGCCGGCCGGCAGTTTGGCGCGCAGCGCGGCCAGCTTCTCGCCGACCTGGGTCGACACCGTCGCGCCCTGGATGCCGGGCACCACGTCGGACTGCACCATGATCGCCCACTCGCGCCCTTCCCTCCATACCACGCCCGGCTCCCACACGAACTCGATGCGCGCGACCTGCGACAGCGTTACCGGCTTGCCGGACGGCGTCGCGATATTCGCATTCGCCAGCACCGACATGGTCGAACGCTCCTCGACCGGCTGGCGCACCACGATGTCGATCAGGCGGTTGCTCTCCCTGAACTGGCCGATGGTGGTGCCGGACAGCACGGTGGCGACGGTGCGGCGCACCGCCTGGCTGGTCACGCCGAGGGCGCGCAGCTTGTCCTGGTCGAGGTCGAGCCGCAGCACCTTCACCGACTCGTTCCAGTTGTCGTTCACGCCCACCGCATTCGGATTCGCACGCATGATCTCCTTGACCTGGTCGGCCACGCCGCGCACCACGGCGATGTCCGGACCGGAAACCAGGAACTGCACCGGATACGGCACCGGCGGCCCGTTCGGCAGCAGCTTCACGCGCCCCCGCACTTCCGGAAAGTCGGTCTTCAGCACCGCCTCGATCTTGTGCATCAGGGCTTCGCGCATATGGGTGTCCTTCGGCAGCACCACCATCTGCGAGACGTTCGACTGCGGGAAGATCTGGTCCAGCGGCAAGTAGAAGCGCGGGCTGCCGGTGCCCACATAGCTGGTCACGCTCTCCAGCTCGGGCTGGCGGCGGACCCAGGTCTCGAACTTCTTCACCAGCGCCTCGTTGGCGGCAAAGCTGGTGCCTTCCGGCAGCCACATCTCGACCATCAGCTCGGGGCGGCTGGAATCCGGGAAGAACTGCTTCTCGATGAACTTGAAGCCGAACACGCCCAGCGCGAACACCGCCAGCGAGAGCGCAATCGTGGTCTTGCGCCATTCCACGCAGCGGCTCACCAGGCGGCGGAAACGCTCGTAGCCGGGCGTGTCGAAGACGTCGTGGCCGCCGTGCTCGCCGGCCGGATGCGGCTGCACCTTCAGCAGGACGAAGCCGATGTATGGCGTGAAGGTCACCGCGACGACCCAGGAAATCACCAGCGCCAGCGCATTCACCGAGAACATCGAGAAGGTGTATTCGCCGGCCGCGGATTTCGCCAGGCCGATCGGCAGGAAACCGGCGGCGGTGATCAGGGTACCGGTCAGCATCGGGAAGGCGGTCGAGGTATAGGCGAAGGTGGCCGCCTCGAAGCGCGACATGCCCTCCTCCATCTTTCGCACCATCATCTCGACGGCGATGATGGCATCGTCCACCAGCAGGCCGAGGGCGATGATCAGCGCGCCCAGCGATACCTTGTGCAGCGAGATATCGAGCAGGTTCATGAACAGGAAGGTGATCGCCAGCACCAGCGGAATCGTCAGCGCCACCACCAGGCCGGGGCGCACGTCGACGCGCCAGCGCGGCTTGCTGTGCAGGCCCAGCGCCAGGAAGGACACGACCAGCACGATTACCACCGCTTCGACCAGGGTGTGCATGAATTCACTGACGGACGCCGTGACCGCGGCCGGCTGGTTCGACACCCGCGCCAGCTCGATGCCGACCGGCAGCTGGGACTTGATGCGGGCCACGGTCTGCTCCAGGCCCTTGCCGAGCTGGATGATGTTCCCGCCCTTCTCCATCGACACGCCCAGGCCGATCACTTCCTTGCCGTTGAAGCGCATCTTGTCGTGCGGCGGATCCTCGTAGGCGCGCTGCACGGTGGCGAAGTCGCCCAGGCGGAAAGTGGTGTTCCCGGCGCGCAGGCTGAGGTCCTCCAGCTGCTTCGGCGACTTCAGGGCACCGGTGACCCGCACCTGCAGGTTCTCGCCCGGCGTCACCAGCACGCCGGCCGACTCGACCCCGTTCTGGGTCGCGATCTGGTTGACGATGGCATCGAAAGGCACGCCCAGCTGGGCGAACTTCTGCTGCGAGAACAGGATGTTGATCTTCTCCTGCTGCACCCCGAACTGCTCGACCTTGGCGACCAGCGGCACGCCCAGCAGCTGCTGCCGCACGAAGTCGGCATAGTCGCGCATCTCGGCGTAGGTGAAGCCGTCGCCGGACAGCGCGAAGATGGAGCCGTAGGTATCGCCGAATTCATCGTTGAAGAAGGGTCCGATCACGCCCTGCGGCAGGGTCAGGGCGATATCGCCGATCTTCTTGCGCACCTGGTACCAGGTCGGCGGCACCGCCGATGGCGGCGTCGATTCCCGCAGCTCGAGGATGATGGTGGTCTCGCCCGGCTTGGAAAAGCTGCGGATGCGGTTGACGTAGGGCGTTTCCTGCAGCTTGCGCTCCAGCGGGTCCGTCACCTGCTGGGCCATCTGCACGGCGGTGGCGCCCGGCCAGCGGGCCTGGATCACCATCGCGCGGAAGGTGAAGGGAGGATCCTCGTCCTGGCCCAGCTGGTTGTAGCTGAGGATGCCCAGCAGGAGCAGGACGGCGATCAGGTAGCGGGTCAGCGGGATGTTTTCCAGCGCCCAGCGCGACAGGTTGAATCCCCTCATTTGCGGGCTCCACCACCGGCCGCTTCAAGCTCCGCGTCGGCGCGGCGCGCGACGTCCGCGGTGAGGATCTTCACCTTCTGGCCATTCTTCAGCAGGTTGACGCCGGCGGTGACGATGGTCTGCCCGGGACGCACGCCGCCGCTCAGCAGCACGTCGTTGCCGGTCACGCCGGCCACCTGCACCGGCTGCAGCCGGACCTGCTGTACGTCGTTGGCCTTGTCGATCACCCAGACGGCGCTGCCGCCCTGGTTCTGCACCAGCGCGGAGAGCGGCGCGCGCAATTGCGTGCCGGCGGCCGCGCCGGCCTGGCGCACCAGCTCGACCACGGCGGTCATCCCCAGCCGAACGTCTTCGCTGGGCGGAATCGACACCTTCACGGTATAGGTACGGGTCGCCGGATCGGCCACCGGCGACACCTCGCGGATCGTGCCGGGAATGCTGCGATCGGGATCGGCCCACAGGCGCACCTTCACCTGGCCCATGTGGCGCAGCTGCTCGACCTGGTCTTCCGGCACCCCGATCACGACTTCCTTCTCGTCGGTGCGCGCGACCCGCACCACCGGGGTGCCGGCTTGCACCACCTGGCCGACTTCGGCATCGATGCCGGTCACCACGCCGTCGACATCCGACACCAGGCTCGCATAGCCGGTCTGGTTGGCCTGCTCGCGCAGCAGGGCGCGCGCGGCTTCTGCGCTGGCCTGGCTGGAATGGGCCGCCGCGACCTTCTGGTCGAGCACGGCCTGGCTGACGAAATTCTGGCTGCGCAGATCCTGGTAACGCTTCAGCTCCGCGCGCGCCAGTTCGGCATTGGTCTGGGCCGCGCGCAGATTGGCCTGGGCCTGGGCCTGGCCGAGACGCAGGTCCTGGGGATCGAGCTGCATCAGGACGGTGCCGCGCTTGACGCTGGTGCCGACGTCCA
This sequence comes from Massilia sp. 2TAF26, assembly GCF_052115005.1. NCBI lineage: Bacteria > Pseudomonadati > Pseudomonadota > Betaproteobacteria > Burkholderiales > Oxalobacteraceae > Massilia > Massilia sp. 2TAF26. The sequence continues at coordinate 193,772 of NZ_JBFRFV010000009.1, read as the reverse complement.
CCTTGCGCGCGCTGATCTTGCCGCCGACCCGGAAGCCGAGGCGCGACTCGTAGCGCGGCCGCACGTCGCCGGAAAATTCGGCGCTGTCCTGCACGCCGCCGGCAGCCAGGGTCAGCGCCCGCACCGGACGCACGTCCTCGGGAGGCGGCGCATCCTTCGAGCAGGCGGCCAGCAGGGACAGGGCGAGGGCAGCGGCGATCAGGGTGCGCCGAACGGGAATGCGGAGTACTTGCACGGATGTTTCCTCTCGGGGGAAGGCCGCGGCGAGGGCGGCAATATTCTTGTCTTAGAGCGCAACAATTATAATCATGCAAACACAGCCAGTAAATGACGTTAGAGTCAGTTCTCGATGTCCGCCCCATGCCCATAGACCATTACGAAAACTTTCCTGTCGCGTCCATCCTGCTGCCGCGCCGCCTGGTGCCGGCGGTCGAGGCGATCTACGCCTTCGCGCGCAGCGCGGACGACATCGCCGACGAAGGCGATGCCGCGCCGGCCGAGCGTCTTGCCGCGCTGGATGCCTACGATGCCGCGCTGGACGGCATCGAGCGCGGCGATCGTCCCGCCACGCCGATGTTCGCGCGCCTGGCCGACGCCCTGCGGCGCCACGCCCTGCCCCTGCAGCCGTTGCGCGACCTGCTGAGCGCCTTCCGCCAGGACGTGGTCACCACCCGCTACCCCGACTATACAGCCCTGCTCGATTATTGCCGGCGCTCCGCGAATCCGGTCGGGCGCCTGATGCTGGGCCTCTACGGCACCGTGGACGAGTCCAGCCTGCGCGAATCGGATGCGGTCTGCTCGGCCCTCCAGCTGATCAACTTCTGGCAGGACGTCGGCATCGACATCGAGAAAGGCCGTATCTACCTGCCGCAGGAAGACCTGGTCCGCCACGAGATCGGCGAAGAAGAGATCGCCCGGGGCCACACCGGCCCCGCCTGGCGCGCCCTGATGCGCTTCGAGGTCGAACGGGCGCGCGCCCTGATGCTGGAGGGCGCGCCGCTGGCCACCCGCCTGCCGGGACGGATAGGCTGGGAGCTGCGCCTGGTCGTGCAGGGCGGGCTGCGGATCCTCGAAGGGATCGAGCGCGCCGACTACGATGTGTTCCGGCGCCGGCCCCAGCTCAGGCGGCTCGACTGGGCGATACTGCTGTGGCGAGCGTTCCGCATGTAAAATAGCGGACTAGCATCAGGCATCAACCACTATTATTTATGTCTCCCGACGACTACTGCCAACAAAAGACCGTCCAAAGCGGCTCCAGCTTCTACTACAGCTTCCTGTTCCTGCCGCACGAGCGCCGCAGGGCGATCACGGCGCTGTATGCATTCTGCCGGGAGGTCGACGACACCGTCGACGAGACCCACGACCAGTCGGTCGCGCGCATCAAGCTGGCCTGGTGGCGCACCGAAGTGTCCGCGATGTATAAAGGCGCGCCGACCCACCCGGTGACCCAGGCGCTGCAGCCCCACCTGGCCGCCTACAATCTGCAGGAGCAGCACCTGCAGGCCATCATCGACGGCATGGAGATGGACCTCGACCAGTCGCGCTACCTCGATTACGCCGGCCTGCGCAAATACTGCTGGCATGTGGCGGGCGTGGTCGGCATCCTGTCGGCCAGCATCTTCGGCGTCACGAATCCCAAGACCCTGCAGTATGCCGAGAAGCTGGGCCTGGCGTTCCAGCTGACGAATATCATCCGCGACGTCGGCGACGACGCGCGCAAGGGCCGCATCTACCTGCCGGTCAACGAACTGCAGCAGTTCAACGTGACCGCCGCGGACATCCTGAATTTCCGCCACAACGAGAAGTTCGAGGCGCTGATGAAGTTCCAGGCCGACCGTGCGCGCGCCATCTACGACGAAGCCTTCGCCCTGCTGCCGAAGGAAGACCGGCGCGCCCAGCGTCCCGGCCTGATGATGGCGGCGATCTACCGCACCGTGCTCGACGAGATCGAGCGCGACGACTTCAAGGTCCTGAACCAGCGCATCTCCCTCACGCCGCTGCGCAAGCTGTGGCTGGCGTGGAAGACCTATGTCCGCGGATAAGCGGAAGGCTGCCGCCGGTCCGCGCGTTGCCGTCATTGGCGGCGGCTGGGCCGGCTGCGCCGCCGGCGTCGAACTGGCGTCGCGCGGCGCGCGGGTCACGCTGTTCGAAGCCGCCCGCACCCTGGGCGGCCGCGCCCGTGCCGTGCAGGCGAAGGAAGCCCTGCTCGACAACGGCCAGCACATCATGCTGGGCGCCTATGCGCAGACGCTGGCGCTGCTGCGCCGGGTCGGCGTCGCGGAGCGCGATGCGCTGCTGCGCCTGCCGCTGCAAATGCGCTATCCGCCCGGCAGCGGGCTGCTGGACTTCGTCGCCCCGCCCCTGCCGGCGCCGCTGCACATGCTGCTGGCGCTGTTGCGCGCGAAAGGCCTGGACCGCGACGACAAGCTGGCGCTGGCGCGCTTCAGCACCAGCGCGCGCTGGATGCAGTGGGGCCTGAACACCGACTGCAGCGTGGCCGAACTGCTGGAGCGCTTCGGCCAGACCGCGCGCCTGACCCGCCTGATGTGGCGGCCGCTGTGCCTGGCGGCCCTGAATACGCCGATCGAGCGGGCTTCCGCCAAGGTCTTCCTGGCGGTGTTGCGAGACAGCCTGGGCGCCAATCGCAAGGCCTCGGACATGCTGATCCCGAGGGTGATGCTGGATGCCCTCTTTCCCCAGGCCGCGCAAGGCTATATCGAAGAGCGCGGCGGCCGGGTCCTGTGCGGAGCCCGGGTCGACGCCATCGCGCCGGCGGACGAGGGCTGGCAGGTCGCAAGCGGCGCCGATTCCTCACGCTTCGACGCCATGGTGCTGGCCACCCCGGCCTGGCAGAGCGCGGTCCTGCTGCGGCCCCTGGCCGGCGCCGAAACGCTGGCGGCCCAACTCGAGGCCTTCGACTACGAGCCGATTTCGACGGTCTACCTGCAATATGAGGCCGGCCAGCGCCTGCCGCTGCCCTTCTGCGCCCTGCTCGACGACCCGGCGCACGGGGCCTGGGGCCAGTTCGCCTTCGACCGCGGCCAGCTCGATCCCGGCCAGGACGGCCTGCTGGCGGTGGTCGTCAGTACGGCGGCCGAGGCGGCGGCCCTCGACCAGGATGCCCTGGCCCAGGCCGTCGCGGCGCAACTGGCGAGCGCTTTCGACCGGCCCGCCCTGGCGCAGCCGCACTGGAGCCGCGTATTGACGGAGAAGCGCGCCACCTTCGCCTGCACTCCGGGCCTGCTACGTCCGGCCAACGCCACCGGCCTGCCGGGCCTGGTATTGGCCGGCGACTATACCGCCGGCGACTATCCGGCGACCCTGGAGACGGCGGCGCGAAGCGGCCTGGCCGCCGCCCGGCTGGCGCTGGGCATCAAGCCATGAGCTACGGTTATCGGCCCCAGGCGCAGCCTGCCCCGTCAAAACTGCATCCTGTCGCACATGCGTGGCGTTCCACGGGCCGGATGGGTACAGTGGCAGCATCGACACAAGTGTTATCGGATCTGCAAATGAACAGCCTGCTGGCCCTGCGTACCCTGCTCCTGCTCGCCTTCGTGGTCGTGGCAACGGCCATCCTGGTGCAACCCGGCCTCGGCGCGTCGAGCGATCCGGCCGTCCATGCCATGCTGATGGTGGCGCGGAACTGAGGTGGAGCAGGCGATGGGCAAACTGGAATACCTCGAACTGCTGAAGCGCGCCATGCTGGGCCTGCCGCCCGAAGTGCAAGCCAAGACCCTCGGCTATTACGAGCAGCGCTTCGTCGACGGTGTCAATACCGGCCGCAGCGAACAGGACGTCGCGCGCGAACTCGACGACCCGAACAGGATCGCGATGACCTTGCGCGCCAGCAGCCATAGTGCGCAACTCGGCGCCCAGGCCACCGCGCAATCCACGCCCCCGGCTGCCGGCCAGGCCGCCGCCAGGCCGGGCCCGGTCCTGGAAAAGCGCAATCCGGTCGGGGTGCTGCGGGTGCTGGTGTCCGGCGCCGGCCTCGCGATCTTCAACCTGTTCATGATCGTGCCGGCGATGGTGTATTCGGCCCTGCTGTTCGCGCTGTATGTGTGCGCCCTGGCCTTCTACCTGAGCGGCATCGCCATCACCGCCAGCGGCCTGGCCGGCAACAGCGAACTGCTGCTCGACCTGCCGACCCGCTACGTGCAGATCGGCGACGAAGATCCGGACCGCCGGCAGATCCGGGTGCGGATCGACGATACCGGCATCCACGTCCACGAGGAAGGCGCCGACGCCGGCAATGACGACGAGGGCAAGGCCAGCGGCTCGCGCCTGCGCCGCGGCGCCGAAGTCGTGGCCGGCAACAGCCTGCATATCACGACCGACATGGACGCCGACTCGCGCACAACCCAGACCCTGTTCGGCTTCGGCATGGTGCTGGGCGGGATCGCGCTGTTCCTGCTGTCGCTGGTGGCGACGCGCTTCACGGCGCAAGGCATCAAGCGCTACGTCCAGATGAATTTCTCCCTGCTCAAGGGACATTGAGAGAGCGAGGAGACCCATGCGCGCATTGATCAAGACCGGATTCGCCCTGCTGCTGCTGGCCCTGCTGCTGATCGGCGCTTCCTGGAGCATGCTGCGGGCCCAGGGCAACAGCGGCGGCGCCGCCAGCCCGGGCAGCCGCCTGGTCGCCACCGAAAAACGCACGCTCGGCGCCAGCATCGGCGAGGTCGACGTCAGCGGGCCGATCAACCTGATCCTGCGCCAGGGCACCTCGGCCTCGCTCGAAGTGCGCGGCGAACAGCGCCTGCTGGCCAACGTCGACACCACGGTGGACGGCAATACCCTGCACATCGGCCCGCGCGGCATCCTGCTGCGCCACCGCCAGCCGCTCGAAGTCACCCTCGTGCTGCCGACACTCGAGCACCTGACCCTCGGCGGCAACGGCCAGCACACGGTCAGCGGCTTCTCGGGCGACCGCATCGAACTGAACGTCAACGGCTCGGCCGGCCTGCGCTTCAACGGCCGCTACCGCGAGATCGACGCCAGCCTGCTCGGCAGCGGCGACATCGACATCACCGGCGGCAATGCCGACCGGGTGACGGCCGACGTCAAGGGCACCGGCCACATGACCCTGGTGGGCGGCGCGCGCGAACTGCATGCGGAAGTCGCCGGCGCCGGCGAACTCGACGCCCGCCACCTGCGCGCCGCCGACGTCGACCTGGCCCACCACGGCTCCGGCAGCAGCGCGGTCTACGCCAGCAAGCGCGTAAACGTGGAAATGACCGGCAGCGGCAGCATCACCGTGTTCGGCAATCCCGACCGCCGGGAAGTCAGCCGCAACGGCAGCGGCAGCGTCAGCTTCCAGGACTGATCAGGCGCCGCCTTTCATCCAGTCCAGCGCACCCTGGCCGGCGGCCCGCCCGCTGCCGAAGCAGGCGGTCAGCAGGTACCCGCCGGTGGGCGCTTCCCAGTCGACCATCTCGCCGGCCACGAACACGCCCGGCAGCGCGCGCAGCATGCCGGCCGGCGAGGCCAGCGCCTCGAAGCGCACCCCGCCGCCGCTGCTGATCGCCTCCGCGATCGGGCGCGGACGCTCCAGCGTGAGCGGCAAGGCCTTGATGGCGGCCGCCAGCCGCGCCGGGTCCGCATATTCTTCCTTGCGCAAGGCTTCGTGCAGCAGGCCCGATTTCACGCCCTTGATCCCCAACCGGCTTTGCAGGTGGCTGGACATCGACTTCGCACCGCGCGGACGCATCACTTCCTCCGCCACGCGCGCGGCATCGTGGTCGGGCAGCAGGTCGATCCAGACCGTGGTCCGGCCATCGCGCTGGATGCGGTCGCGGATGGCCGCCGACAGCGTGTACACCAGGCTACCCTCGATGCCGCTGGCCGTGATCACGAACTGTCCCTTGCGATAGATCTTTCGCCCGTCGCCATCCTCGGCCGCCAGCGCCACCGTGGTGAGCGGCGCGCCGGCGTAGCGGCCGGCGAAATGCTCGCTCCAGGCGGTCTCGAAACCGCAGTTCATCGGCACCAGCGGCGCCACCTCGACGCCCTGTTCGCCCAGCAGCGGCGCCCAGGCGCCGTCCGAGCCGAGGCGCGGCCAGCTGGCGCCGCCCATGGCCAGCACCACCGCATCGGCGGACTCCACCCGCTCGCCGTCCGGGGCCGCGAACAGGAGCCCGCCGTCGCGCCAGCCCAGCCAGCGGTGCCGCATGTGGAAGCGCACGCCGGCCTCACGCAGCCGGTGCAGCCAGGCGCGCAGCAGCGGCGCGGCCTTCATGTCGGTCGGGAATACGCGGCCCGAGCTGCCGACGAAGGTATCGATGCCGAGGCCATGGATCCACTCGCGCACCTGCCGCGGCGTGAAGCCGTCCAGCCATTGCCCGACCTCCACGCGGCGCTTGCCGTAGCGGCCGGCGAAGGCCTCGAAGTCTTCCGAATGGGTGATGTTCATGCCGCCCTTGCCGGCCAGCAGGAACTTGCGGCCGACGGAGGGCATGGCGTCGTACAGGTCGACCTGCACGCCGCCGGCGGACAGCACTTCGGCGGCCATCAGGCCGGCGGGACCGCCGCCGACGACGATGGCGCGGCGCGGGGTTTCAGGGATGGCATTCATGGGCCGGCATTGTAGACGATGTGGGTGTTCAAAAATATATGTAAAGGGGCCTTGACATTGGTTTCGGTGCGTCCTACAGTGTCAAGCATGCTTTACATGTTAAGTGTGCTTTACATAAAAGGAGGTGTCCAAATGCATGAGAAACGCGTTGCGCGGGCCTATACCCTCGAGCTGATGATCGCGCTGGCGGTCTATACGGTGCTGCTGATGGCGGCGATCCGCTACGGCCGCCCGATGGAAGACGGCTGGCTGCGCACCCTGGTGCTGGTCAGCCCCATGATCGGCTTCGGCCTGATGATCCGGACCATCGTGCGCCATTTCGCCCGGATCGACGAATACCAGCGCATGCGCATGCTGGAGAACCTCGCGATCGCCACCGCCATCACGGGCGCGGTCACCTTCACCTACGGCTTCATGGAAACCGCCGGATTCCCCAAGCTCTCCATGTTCTACGTTTGGGTCGTGATGTGCTCGAGCGTGGCCGTCGTCAACCTGGCCCGCCGCCTGCTCGAAAAATGAAAAACCTGATCCGCGAACTGCGCGCCGCCCGCGGCTGGAGCCAGGCCCACCTGGCCGACCTGCTGAGCGTCTCGCGCCAGACCGTGATCGCCATCGAGACCGGGCGCTACGACCCCAGCCTGCCCTTGGCCTTCACGATTTCGAAACTCTTTGAACAACCGATCGAAGCAATCTTCTTTCCAGAACAGGAGCCAGCATGAACCCGTTTGCCTGCAAAAAGCCTTTCGCCTTCTTCCCCATCGTTGTCGGCGTTCTCGTCGCCCTGATGTCCGCTGGCTCGAGCCACGCCGTCGAAGCGGCCGCGCCGCAGGCGAACCGCTTCGCCGCCACCATCGCGCCGGCCGAGCGCTTCGAAATCGACGGCGTGCTGGTCGAACAGTTCGGACCGAAAACGGGCGCCAAGGGCCGGCCGCTGGTCCTGATTCCCGGCCTGGCCAGCGGCGGCTGGGTGTGGCAGGAGACGGTGCGCGCCTTCAGCCCCGAGCGCGCGGTGTACGTCCTGACCCTGCCGGGCTTCGACGGCCGCCCGGCGGCGCCCGCCAATGCCTTCGCATCGGCGCGGGCCGCGGTCGGGAAGCTGCTCGAGCAGCGCCGGCTGGACAAGCCGGTCATCGTCGGCCACAGCCTGGGCGCGACCATGGCGCTGGCGGTGGCCGAGGACAAGCCGGCGAGCGTCGGCGGCGTGGTCGCCATCGATGGCCTGCCCGTCATGCCGGGCACCGAAGCGCTGCCGCCGGCGGAACGCGGCAAGTATGCCCAGACCATGAAGGCGCGCCTGGCCGGCATGAACCCGGCGCTGTTCGCCTCCCAGCAGCAGGGCTACATGCGCACCATCGGCGTGATGGACATGAGCAAGGCCGACGACCTCGCCCAGCTGACCGGCCGCAGCGACCCGGCTTCCACCGGCCAGTACGCGGCCGACGTGCTGGAGCTCGACCTGCGTCCGGGCCTGAAGAACATCCAGGCGCCGGTGCTGGTCATCTCTCCTTTCTTCGACGCCGACGGCAGCCAGCAGGGACTCACCGCCGATGCCAAGGCCGACTACTACCGCTCCCTGCTGCAGGGCGCGCCGAAGGTCGAGGTGGTGACGGTGGCGCCGGCCCGCCACTTCGCGATGATCGACCAGCCGCAGCAGGTCAACGACGCGATCCGCAAATACCTGGCCTCGCTGTGAGCTTCCGCGCCGGCGCGAAGTGATATATGCTCAACGGCGCGGCCCGATGGCTGCCGCGCCGTGATCGTCTTCATCGCAAGGAGAGTTATGCCCCGTCTTACCAAGCTGTCCGTGGCCCTGCTGTTCGCCGGCGCCGCGTCCATCCAGAGCGGCGCGCAAGCCGCCGCCGACACTGCCGCCACAGACCGCCCGCTTCCCGTCCGCCAGGCCGAGATCGACGCCATCGTCAAGGAGATCTCGCCGCAACGCATCCAGGGCTACGTCAACAAGCTGGTGAGCTTCGGCACCCGCCACACGATGTCGGACACCACCTCCGATACGCGCGGCATCGGCGCCGCCCGCCGCTGGATCAAGTCGGAGATGGAGCGCTGCGGCGCCGGCCGCCTCGAGGTGCGCTTCGACAGCCACCTGCACCCGGTCGACAACCGCATCTCGCGCCCGACCGAGATCGTCAACGTGGTCGCGACCCTGCCGGGCAGCCAGGCGGCCTCGAAGGACCGCCTGTACGTGGTCAGCGGCCACTACGATTCGCGCGTCACCGACGTCATGAACTACACCGACGATGCGCCCGGCGCCAACGACGACGCCTCGGGCACCGCGGCGGTGATCGAGATGGCTTGCGTGATGGCGCGCCACAAGTTCGACGCCACCCTGGTCTTCATGACAGTGGCGGCCGAAGAACAGGGCCTGTACGGCGCCGGCCACTTCGCCAGGGAAGCCAAGGCCAACAAGCTGAATATCGCCGGCATGCTGAACAACGACATCATCGGCAGCTCGCACGACGAAAAGGGCAGGCAGGACAACTCGCGCGTGCGCCTGTTCGCAGAAGGCGTGCCGCCGCTGAAGGAAGCGCCTTCGCCCGAGCTGCGCACCCTGCTCGTGACCGGCGGCGAGAACGATTCGATCACCCGCCAGCTGGCCCGCCACGTCAAGGAAACCGGCGAGCGCTACGTCCCGAACTTCAAGGTCGACATCATCTACCGGCGCGACCGCTACCTGCGCGGCGGCGACCACAGCCCCTTCCTAGACGCCGGCTATGCGGCGGTGCGCTTCACGGAACCGAACGAGGACTTCAGGCACCAGCACCAGGACCTGCGCAGCGAAAACGGCGTCAAGATCGGCGACCTGCCGGAATTCGTCGACCCCGACTACGTGGCCCAGGTGGCGCGCGTGAACGCCGCTTCGCTGGCATCGCTGGCATTGGCGCCGGCCGCTCCCCAGGAGGTGAAGGTGAAGACCGCAGCCCTCGACAACGGCACCGACCTGGCGTGGAAGGCGAATGCCGAACCCGACATCGCCGGCTACCGCATCGTCTGGCGCGAGACCACCGCGCCGCTGTGGCAGGGTTCGCGCTACGTCGGCAACGTGACCACGGCCCGCGTCGACATGTCCAAGGATAACGTGCTGTACGGCGTGCAGGCCGTGGACAAGGACGGCAACGTCAGCCCGGCGACCTACCCGCTGCCGGCGCGCTGAGCCTCGCCCGAGCGCCGGATTCGCCACACGGCGCGCCGGCCACCCGCTTTTCCTACGCCGCGGCGCAGCATGCCGCGGCGTTCTCATTTTCGATCCCGCACTCTCCAGCGCCAGCGCAAGGACACCCCCGAACACATGGGTAATACTCATGCCGCATCGCGGTTTTTCACTATGCACTGCAGCATTTTTTCTTTAGCAGACACATAACAATTTTCTTGACTTGTATTCTGCTGAGAATATTCTTATGCGTACAACAATAAAGAACCACGTAGTCCGGTAGTCCGTAACATCATCTTGGAGGATGTAAATGTCGGCAATGACACGTAGGACATTGCTGGGCGCGATCGCGACCAGCCCGCTCTGGCTTCAAGCTGCATGGGCCCAGCCCACCAATCTCAAGATCTCCCACCAGTTCCCCGGCGGCAGCGTCGCCGAAGGAGATTTCCGCGACCGCCTGTGCCGCATGTTCGCGGCCGGCGTCGAACGCCGTACCAGGGGCAGGCTCAAGTTCTCGATCTACCCGCACTCCTCGCTGATGAAGAGCGAAGACCAGATCCCGGCCCTGTCCAAGGGCCAGCTCGACATGTCGCTGGTACCGCTGACCTATGCCGGCGCCGAACTGCCGGAAGTGAACATCGGCCTGATGCCGGGCCTGGTGACCTCCTACGAGCAGGGCTATGCCTGGAAGGATGCGGAAATCGGCAAGGAATTCACCCGCATGCTGGCCGACCGCGGCATCGTGATCCTGAGCTGGATCTGGCAGGCCGGCGGCGTCGCCTCGCGCGGCAAGCCGATCGTGAATCCGGAAGACGCGGCCGGACTGAAGGTGCGCGGCGGCTCGCACGAGATGGACATGCTGCTCAAGGAAGCCGGCGCCAGCGTGGTCAGCATGCCGTCCAACGAAATCCGCGGCGCCCTGCAGAAGGGGCAGCTGGATGCGGCCATGACCTCCTCGTCCTCGCTGATCTCCTTCCGCCTGGACGAAGTCTCGAAATACGTCACCACCGCCCGCGGCGGCGCCTACTGGTTCATGCTGGAGCCGCTGCTGATCTCGAAAGCCGCCTTCGACCGCCTGCCGCGCGAGCAGCAGGGCATCCTGATGTCGGTCGGCGCCGAACTGGAAGCCTTCGCCCGCAGGTCGGCCGAGATGGACGATGCGGCGGTCGCGGCCCTGTTCCAGGGCAAGGGCGGGCGCACCGTGGACCTGACCGGGGAGTCGCTGCGCAAGTGGCAGGAGATCGCGCGGGAGACGGCCTGGAAGGATTATGGGTCGCGTAACGAAAATTGCGCGCGCTTGTTGGCGTTGGCGGAGAAGACCTTAGCTTAGAAACGTCGTTCCCGCGAAGGCGGGAACCCAGGTTTGCTTGAGCAGCCGACTACGTTCAGCTTTTGCCGCTGAACGGCGAACTTGGATCCCCGCCTTCGCGGGGACGACGGTTCCTATGTTGCCAGTTACTTCATCCCCCCGTCACCGGCGGAAAGAAAGCCACTTCCCCACCCTCGCGAATCGCCGTCTCCGGCTCGCACATCACATGATTGAAGGCCATGCGCAGCGCACGCTCGCGGCCCAGGGCTTCGGCCCAGGCGCCGCCGCGGGCGATCAGGAAATCGCGCACCGCGCCGACCGTCGCCACGCCCTCGGGCAGCGTCACCGCCTCCCCAGCCGTACCGACAGCCTCGCGTACGCTGGCAAAAAATCGCAAATTGATGTTCATGTCAGTGTTGAAGTGAAGCGAAGGGGATGAAGCGGACCATGTCGCCGCGTGCGATCGCCTGGCCCGGCGGGCAGTCGATCAGGCCGTCGGCCCACACGGTGGAGGTCAGCACGCCCGAGCCCTGGTTCGGGAACAGTTCCACCCCGCCCTCGCCGTTGATGCGGGCGCGCAGGAATTCGTTGCGGCGGTCCGGTTTCGGCCAATCGAAATCGGCGCGCATCGTCACCGCTTTCGGCGCGAGCTCGCCGCTCACGCCCTGCAGGCGCAGCAGGAAGGGCCGCACGAACAGCAGGAAGGTTACGAAGCTCGACACCGGATTGCCGGGCAGACCGAGGAAGTAGGCAGCGCCAGTGGCGCTGCTGACGCCGGACCCCTTGCGTCCGTCGCCCCGGTTGACTTCACCGAAAGCCAGCGGCTTGCCCGGCTTCACGGCGATCTGCCACATGTTCAGCCGCCCTTCCGCTTCGACCGCCGGCTTGATATGGTCTTCCTCGCCCACCGAGACGCCGCCCGAGGTGATGATCAGGTCGTGCTGCCTGGCCGCCGCGCGCAGGGTGTCGCGGGTCGCCTGCAGCGAATCCGGCACGATGCCGTAGTCGGTGAATTCACAGCCGAAGTTCTCCAGCAGGCCGCGCAGGGTAAAGCGGTTCGAGTTGTAGATCGCGCCAGGCTTCAAGGGCTCGCCAGGCATCGCCAGCTCGTCGCCGGTGAAGAATACGGCCACGCGCAGGCGGCGCCGCACCGGCAGCTCGGCCAGGCCGACGGACGCGGCCAGCCCCAGTTCCTGGCTGCGCAGGCGGGTGCCGGCCGGCAGGATGACGGCGCCGGCGCGCACGTCCTCGCCCTGGCGGCGGATCCACTCGCCGGACTGCGGCGTGTGCCGGACGGTGACGATGTCGCCATCCAGCTCGGACTGCTCCTGCATGACGACGGCGTCAGCGCCTTCGGGAATCAAGGCGCCGGTGAAGATGCGCGCCGCGGTGCCGGGTTCCAGGAAGCTGCCGACCTGGCCGGCCGGGATGCGCTGCGCCACCTTCAGTTTTGCGGCAGCGCCGGCGCAGTCGGCCGCGCGCACCGCGTAGCCGTCCATCTGGGTATTGTCGGCGCCCGGCACGTCGAGCTTCGAGGCCTGGTCTTCGGCCAGTACGCGGCCGTTGGCTTCCAGGGTCGGCACCAGCTCGACCTCGGACACCGGCCGCGCGGCGGCCAGCAGGAAGTCGAGGGCTTCCCGCACGGGCATCAGCGGCTTGCGCGCCGGCGCGGCGGCTGCGCTCATTGCGCCGTCCTTTCTGCGCTGGTTCTTTCTGCAATATACGCCTTCATCTGCACGACGTCCGGCTTCATGACCACGAAGCGCTGCGGCAGCGCCTCGATGTTCTCGAAGCCGGCCGGGCGCTCGGCGTCCGTGCCCAGGGCTTCGAGGATGGTCTCATTGAACTTGGCCGCCAGCGCGGTCTCCAGCACGATCATCGGCACGCCGGGCGCGAGGTGCTCGCGCGCGACCTTGATGCCGTCGGCCGTGTGGGTGTCGATGGTGATGCCGTAGTCGTCGAAGACTTCGCGGATGGTGTTCAGGCGATCTTCATGCCTCGAGCAGCCCGAGACGAAGCCATACTCCGCCACGCGCTTGAACTCGTCGCCGTCGCTGCCTGGCGCGCCCGACAGGTCGAAGCCGCCGTGGGTCTCGACTTTCCTGAACAACGCGTGCGTGCGCCCGGCGTCGCGGCCCACCAGTTCGTAGACGAAGCGCTCGAAGTTCGAAGCCTTCGAGATGTCCATCGACGGGCTGCTGGTATGGAAGGTCTCGGCCGGCTTGCGCACGCGGTAGACGCCGGTGCGGAAGAACTCGTCCAGCACATTGTTCTCGTTGGTCGCCACCACCAGCTTGTCGATCGGCAGGCCCATCATGCGGGCGATGTGGCCGGCGCAGATATTGCCGAAGTTCCCCGAGGGGACGGTGAACGAGACTTTCTGCTCGTTCGAAGTGGTCGCCTTCAGGTAGCCGCGGAAATAGTAGACCACCTGGGCCACCACGCGCGCCCAGTTGATCGAGTTGACGGTGCCGATCTTGTGGCGGGCCTTGAATTCGAGGTCGTTCGACACCGCCTTGACCAGGTCCTGGCAATCGTCGAACACACCCTCGACGGCGATGTTGAAGATGTTCGGGTCCTGCAGGCTGAACATCTGCGCGGTCTGGAAGGCGCTCATCTTCGCGTGCGGCGACAGCATGAAGACGCGGATGCCGCGCTTGCCGCGCATCGCATATTCGGCCGCGCTGCCGGTGTCGCCGGAGGTGGCGCCAAAGATGTTCAGCTCATCCTCATTCTTGGCCAGCGCATACTCGAACAGGTTGCCGAGCAGCTGCATGGCCATGTCCTTGAAGGCCAGGGTCGGGCCGTTCGACAGGCCCTGCAGGATCAGTTTGCCCTTGACGCCCTCTTCGAGCACGCGCAGGGGCGTGATTTCGGCGGCCGACTCGTCGGCGCGCGCATTGCGGTAGACCTCGGCCGTATAGGTTTTCGCGGTCAGGGCCTTCAGGTCGGCTTCCGGGATGTCGGTGGCGAATTTGCGGAGGATCTCGTAGGCCAGGTCGGCGTAGGCCAGCTGCCGCCAGGCGTCGAGCTCGGCGCCGGTGACCTGCGGGTAGTCGGCCGGCAGATACAGCCCGCCGTCCGGCGCGAGGCCGCCCAGCAGGATGTCGGAGAAACCTTGGGGATTGCGTGCTGCGGACGCGCTGGTCGCGCGGGTGGAGACATAGTGCATACGGTAAGGAGGATCGAAGTTGGCGGGCGTTGACTATTTATTATAGTGCGCCTGCAGCAAACTTGTCTTTTTACCGAATATTGTTCAGATTGCGGCGCGTGGGCCGGTCATCCCAGCCGCCGGCCGGGATGAGCCCACGCACAAACTCAGCAAGCCGCGTGGTTGACGGTCACCACGTGCACCGCCAGGCCGCCAAGCGAAGTCTCCTTGTACTTGGCCTGCATGTCGTAGCCGGTCTGGCGCATGGTATCGATCACGTTGTCGAGACTCACGAAGTGAGTACCGTCGCCCTTCATGGCCAGCGAGGCTGCGGTGATCGCCTTGATCGCGCCCATGCCGTTGCGCTCGATGCAGGGGATCTGCACCAGGCCGCCGATCGGGTCGCAGGTCATGCCGAGGTGGTGCTCGATGCCGATCTCCGCCGCGTTCTCGATGCGCTCGTTGGAGCCGCCGAGCGCAGCCACCAGGCCGGCCGCCGCCATCGCGCAGGCCACGCCGACCTCGCCCTGGCAGCCGATCTCGGCGCCCGAGATCGAGGCGTTCTTCTTGCACAGCATGCCGATCGCCGCCGAGGTCAGGAGGAAGTCGCGGATGCCCTTTACCGGATCGCTCGGACGACAGTCTTCGGCGTAGTAGCGCAGCACCGCCGGGATGATGCCGGCCGCGCCGTTCGTCGGCGCCGTCACGACCCGGCCGCCGGCCGCGTTCTCTTCGTTGACCGCCATCGCGTACAGGGTCACCTGATGGGTCGCGTCGTGCGGCAGTTCGTTGCGGCGGTTGCCGGCATCGCAGTGCGCCTGCTTCCACAGCTTGGCGGCGCGGCGCTTGACGTTCAGGCCGCCCGGCAGCTGGCCTTCGGTCACCAGGCCGTGGGCGATACAGTCGCGCATCACATCCCAGATGCGGTCCAGGCCGGCGTCCAGCTCGGCCTCGCTCATGCGCGACAGCTCGTTCGTTCGCAGCATGGCGGGAATGGAGAGGCCGTCGCGCCTGCCGTGTTCGAGCAGCTCGCGCATGGTGCCGAAGGGATAAGGCACGGGCGCCGCTTCGGTCTCCTTGGCCGGCGCCTGGGTCTCGCCGGCAGCCGTGATGAAGCCGCCGCCGATCGAATAGAAGATCCGTTCGATGACGCTGCCGTCGCTCAACTGGAGCACGAAGCGCATGCCGTTCGGATGCTCGGGCAGGGTCGACTGCTTGTGCCAGACCAGGTTGGTCTTGCTGGAGAACGGCACTTCCCTGGTACCCAGCAGCTTGAGCACGCCATCGAGTTCGGCCTCGGCCAGCTTGTCCTCGACGCTGTCCGGATCGATGCCCTGCGGCGTCTCGCCCATCAGGCCCAGGATCACGGCCTTGTCGGTGGCGTGGCCGACGCCGGTCAGGGCCAGCGAACCATACAGGTGGGCTTCGACGCCGACCGCCTGGCTCAGGTCCCCGCACTCCAGCAGGAAGCGCCGCGCGGCGACCATCGGGCCGACCGTGTGCGAGCTGGAGGGGCCGATGCCGATCTTGAATAAGTCAAATACGCTCATGTCCATGAGCTGTCTCCTGAAAAGCTTCTTTATTATCTTTGGGTCCGGAAGAACAGGACAAGGGCCTGCGCCTCGTAAACGTCAACACTCAGGCAGTCTGTCCGACATCCACATTTTCGAGCATGTCGGCAACCATCTCCTCGACACCGATACTGGCCTTCCAGCCCCAGTCAGCAGTCGCGCGGGCATCGTCCAGGCTCTTCGGCCACGAATCGGCAATCTGCTGACGGCTGTCCGGCTTGTAGGCGATCCGGAAGTCCGGCAGCTTGCGCTGGATGCTGGCTGCCAGCTCGCGCGGGTTGAAGGACACGCCGGCCACATTGTACGAGGAGCGGATGACCACTTTTCCGGCCGGGGCTTCCATCAGCTCGATGGTAGCGCGGATCGCGTCCGGCATGTAGATCATCGGCAGCGTGGTTTCCGGGCCCAGGAAGCACTCGTAGGTCTCGCCCTTGAGCGCCGAGTGGAAGATGGCGATCGCATAGTCGGTGGTGCCGCCGCCCGGAGGCGACTTGAAGCTGATGATGCCCGGGTAGCGGATGCTGCGCACGTCGACGCCGTACTTGGCGTGGTAGTACTCGCACAGGCGCTCGCCGGCCAGCTTGCTGATGCCGTAGATCGAGGTCGGGTCCATCACCGTGTACTGCGGCGTGTCCTCGGCCGGCGTGTTCGGGCCGAAGGCGGCGATCGACGAAGGCCAGAACACTTTCAGCGGCTTGCCGGCTTCCACGCGCTCGCGGGCGATCTCGAGGATGTTCAGCAGGCCGTCCATGTTCAGCGACCAGGCTTTCAGCGGGGCCTTCTCGCCGGTCGCGGACAGCAGCGCGGCCAGCTGGTAGACCTGGGTGACGCCCTCATCAAGGATGAGGCGGGACACGGCATCGCGGTCCATCACGTCGAGGCGGGTGTAGCGCTGCGCGCCGTACACATTGGTTTCGCTGATGTCCGAAGCGATGACGTTGTGCGCGCCATGCTTTTCCGCCAGCGCGGACACGAGTTCACTGCCGATCTGGCCATTGGCGCCGATGATGAGGATGCGTTCCATTCTTTACCTACCTGTTCTCAGTTGCTTTTAATGATGCCCAGCTCGCGGCCGGCTTGTTCGAAGGCTTTCAGCACGGTGTCGAGCTGTTCGCGGGTATGCGCCGCCGACAGCTGCACGCGGACGCGCGCCTGGCCCATCGGCACCACCGGGTAGAAGAAGCCCGACAGCAGCACGCCCAGTTCGAACATGCGGGCCGCGAATTTCTGCGCCACCGGGGCGTCGAACAGCATCACCGGCACCACCGGGTGGGTGCCCGGCTTGATGGTGAAACCGATGCGCTCGATCTCGCGGCGGAAATAGGCCGTGTTCTCGTGCAGGCGGTCGCGCAGCTCCGTGCTCTTGCCGATGCGGTCCAGCACGGCGATCGACGCACCGGCGATCATCGGCGCCAGCGTGTTCGAGAACAGGTAGGGGCGCGACTTCTGGCGCAGGGTCTCGATGACTTCCTTGCGGCCCGAAGTGAAGCCGCCCATCGCGCCGCCCAGGGCCTTGCCCAGGGTGCCGGTGATGATGTCGATCTTGCCCATCACGTTGAAATGCTCGTGGGTGCCGCGCCCTGTCTTGCCCATGAAGCCGGAAGCGTGCGACTCGTCGATCATGGTCAGGGCGCCGTATTTCTCGGCCAGCTCGACGATCCTGTCCAGCTGGGCGATGGTGCCGTCCATCGAGAAGGCGCCGTCGGTGACGATGATCTTGTGGCGCTTGCCGGCGTCACGGGCGGCGATCAGCTGCTTCTCCAGGTCGGCCATGTCATTGTTGGCGTAGCGGTAGCGCGCGGCCTTGCACAGTCGGATGCCGTCGATGATCGAGGCGTGGTTCAGGGCATCCGAGATGATCGCGTCGTTCTCGTCGAACAGCGGCTCGAACACGCCGCCGTTGGCGTCGAAGGCCGCCGCGTACAGGATGGTGTCTTCGGTACCGAGGAATTCCGACAGCTTCTGTTCCAGTTCCTTGTGCACGGTCTGGGTACCGCAGATGAAGCGCACCGAGGACAGGCCGTAGCCGTACTTCTGCAGCGCGGCTTCGGCCGCCTTCTGGGTTTCCGGATCGCCGGACAGGCCGAGGTAGTTATTGGCGCACATATTGATCAGCGTACGGCCGTCCGCGGCGACGACTTCGGCGCCCTGGCGCGATGCCAGCACGCGTTCGGGCTTGAACAGGCCCTCGGTCCGGAGCGTGTCGAGTTTGGTCTGGAGGGCGCTATAGAATGCCTGGTCGCTCATTGTCTTCCTCGTCCTTGTATTTTCCGGCTTGACCGGTGGTTATCGGATGTTGTACCGTTGATCCGTTCGTTCGATGTATTGAACCGAGTTCTTTATCTCGAACAAAAATTCAATATATCGAATATTACCCCCGGCCATCGCAGTTGACAAGTGAGTTGGCAAGCAATTGCCAAATAAGCGTAGATGAATAAAGTTGTAACGACACTCGCCCCCGCCACCCCGGCCGGCGCACCGCCCGAAGTCGGCGCCACCCTGCAGCGCCTGCGCCTGGCGCGCGGCCTCACGCTCGAAGACCTGTCGCGCATCGCCGGCGTGTCCAAATCGATGCTGTCCCAGATCGAACGCGAGAAGGCGAATCCGACCATCGCCATCACCTGGCGCCTGGCCAACGCGCTGGGCGTGCAGATCGGCGAACTGCTGTCGTCGGAAGTGCGCAGCACCGACCTGATCCGGGTCGTCGACGCCCACGAGATCCCCACCCTGCCCGGCGCCCACGCCGGCTACTCGCTACGCATCCTCGGCCCGATGGACCTGGCCGGCAAATACGAATGGTACGAGCTGACCCTGCAGCCGGGCGGCGAACTGGCGTCCCAGGCCCATGACCCGGGCACCAGCGAGCACCTGACCGTGGTGACCGGCGCGGTCGAACTGGAAGTGGGACCGGAGAAGAAAAAGGTCAAGCATGGGGCGACGGCGCGCTATCCGGCGGATGTCGCGCATACGATCCGGAATATCGGCAAGACCGAGGCGAAGGCCTTGATGGTGGTGGTGCACCGCTGAGGCCGGGGCCGGCCTCGGGCGCCGGCTCAGGCGTAGCCGTGGAATGCGAAGTCGAGGAAGCGCCCTGCTTCCGGGTCGTAGTTCGCGTCGAAGAAACAGGTGCCGCCATCAAACACGACCTGGAAGCGCTTTCTCAACGCTTCGGCCTTGACGCCTTGCGAGCTGCAGGCGCCGCCCAGGCGTATCGAACGCTGCCCATCCTTGCGCTGCCCCTGGTACTGGATCGTGTAATCTCCCAGCGGTCTGCGCCGCCCCGTGCCCCAATGGCGGTCGGCTTCCGCCTGCAGGGCCGCCGCCATGCCCGCGACGACCGCCGGCGGCACCACCCACGCGCCGCCCTCCACTTCAATCCAATGCGCGCTGCCGGGCGCGGGCTCGTCCGCGGACACGAGACCGGATGAGATGAGGGCAAGACAAAGAAAGGTGCCCGAAGCGGCCCGGTAACAGTAACGAAACATCGTGACTCCTTAAGAAGATGGCGCACCGCCGGGGTGCGCCATCGAGGACAGGCTTTTACTCCGAACCGCCCGCCACCGTCTGCGCCTCATTCATCTTCAGCGCACGGGTCAGGAAGCCCCAGCGATCCGCCACCTCTTCGATCTGCTTGCTGGTCGGCTTGCCCGCACCGTGGCCGGCCTTGGTATCGATGCGGATGATGATCGGATTGCCCCCGGCCTGGTCGGCCTGGGCGGTGGCGGCGAACTTGAAGCTGTGCGCCGGCACCACGCGGTCGTCATGGTCGGCCGTGGTGATCATCGTCGCCGGATAGCAGGTACCCGGTTTCAGGTTGTGTAGCGGCGAATATTTCACCAGGGCCTTGAACTCGTCCGCGTTTTCCGACGAGCCGTAGTCCGAGGTCCAGGCCCAGCCGATCGTGAACTTGTGGAAGCGCAGCATGTCCATCACGCCCACCTGCGGGATCGCCGCGCCGAAGAGTTCCGGACGCTGGGTCATCGCCGCGCCCACCAGCAGGCCGCCATTGCTGCCACCGCCGATCGCCAGCTTGCTGGGCGACGTCACCTTGTTGTTGACCAGCCACTCGGCCGCGCCGATGAAGTCGTCGAACACGTTCTGCTTATTCAGCTTGGTGCCGGCTTCGTGCCAGGCTTCGCCGTACTCGCCGCCGCCGCGCAGGTTGGCGACCACGTAAACGCCGCCCATCTCCATCCAGGCCAGGTTGGCCGGCGAGAAGCCCGGGGTCATCGAGATATTGAAGCCGCCATAGCCATACAGGTAGGTCGGGTTGCTGCCGTCCAGCTTCAGGCCCTTCTTCGAGACGATGAACATCGGGACCTTCGTGCCATCGCGGCTGGTATAGAACTGCTGGCGGGTTTCGTAGTCGGCCGGATTGAAGGCCACCTTCGGCTGGCGGAACACGGTCGAGGCGCCGCTCTTCATGTCGACGCGGTAGATCGTGGTCGGGGTGGTGAAGCCGGTGAAGGAGAAGAAAGTCTCGGTATCGCCCTGCTTGCCGCCGAAGCCCGACACCGAACCGATGCCCGGCAGGGCGATCTCGCGCACCTGCTTGCCCTTCAGGTCGGTGATCCTGACCCGGCTTTGCGCATCGGCCAGGTATTCGTTGATCAGCTGCTTGTTGACCATGTGGCTGGACACCAGGGTCTGCTGGCTTTCCGGCACCACGGTCTTCCAGTTCGCTTCCTGGGGCCTGTTGACGTCGATCGCGACGATGCGCTTGCGCGGCGCATTGCGGTCGGTGGCGAAGTAGAACACCGGGCCGACGTTGTCGATGAAGTCGTAAGCGGCTTCGAAGTTGTCGATCAGCGGCATGACCTTGCCATCCGGCTTGGCTAAATCCTTGTAGAAGATCCGGTATTTATGGGCCGTGCCCTTGGTCGCCTGGATCAG
Organism: Massilia sp. 2TAF26; assembly: GCF_052115005.1. NCBI lineage: Bacteria > Pseudomonadati > Pseudomonadota > Betaproteobacteria > Burkholderiales > Oxalobacteraceae > Massilia > Massilia sp. 2TAF26. Next base: position 173,108 of record NZ_JBFRFV010000009.1, on the reverse strand, counting down.
CAGATAGCGGCCGTCGTCGGTGGTCTCGGCGTGGAAGCCCCATTCCTTCTCGTCCGGACGGTCATAGACCAGCACGTCGGCACTCTGCGGGGTGCCCAGCTTGTGGTAGTAGAGCTTCTGGAAATAGTTCACGTCGGCCAGCTTGGTGGCTTCCTTCGGCTCGTCGTAGCGGCTGTAGAAGAAACCCTTGCCGTCCTTGGTCCAGGCGGTGCTGGAGAACTTGACCCACTGGATGTGGTCTTCCAGGTCCTTGCCGGTGTCGACGTCGCGCACGCGGATCTCGTTCCAGTCCGAACCCGATGCCGCCGTCGAGTAAGCCAGCAGCTTGCCATCCGGGCTTACCGCCGTTCCCGCCAGGGCGACGGTACCGTCGGCGGCCAGGGTGTTCGGATCCAGCAGCAGGCGCGGCGTATCCTTCAGCGATTTCATGGTGTACAGCACCGACTGGTTCTGCAGGCCGTCGTTACGGCTGAAAAAGTAGCGGCCGCCTTCCTTGAACGGCACGCTGTAGCGCTCGTAGTTCCAGAGCTGGGTCAGGCGCTGTCGGATGGCTTCGCGCTGCGGGATCTGCGCCAGGTAGGACTGGGTCACCTTGTTCTCGGCCTCGACCCAGGCTTTGGTCTCGGCGCTGTTCGCGTCTTCCAGCCAGCGGTAAGGGTCGGCGACCCTGGTGCCGTGGTAATCGTCGGTCTGGTCGACTTTCTTTGCGACCGGATAGTTCAGCGGACTGCCGCTGGTGTCGCAGGTCGGAGCGGCCATGGCCGGAGCGGCACCGAACGAGAAGAAGGCGGCCGCGACGGCGGCGGCGAGGGTGACTTGTCTCATATGCATGCTTTTTCTAATTGACTTGACGGTGGAGGAAGTGGCTCATGCCGTTGGGCATGATAGCGCGAATTGTCCATCCGACAAATATCCTTAGTGCAGCATGCACATCCTACCTCGTCAGGTCCACTCATACGGTGCGCTGTTCGTCGCGCGCCAGCGTGCGTGCATGCCATTGCCGGCTGAGGTCCTGGGCGTCCTCGATTTCGCGGGGCGAGAGACGGCGGGCGACGATGGCCTTGTTGGCGCTGGCCGCCGGGTCGCCGGCATCGGCCGCCAGCAACATCCACATGTAGGAGCGCACGCTGTCGCGCGGCACGCCGCGGCCGCTGTTGTACATGCCGCCCAGGTTGTACTGGGCCAGCGCGTGGCCCTGTTCGGCGGCCAGGGCATACCAGCGCACGGCTTCGGCATCGTCCTGTCCGACGCCCTGCCCGGTGGCGTACATGACGCCGAGATTGTTCTGGGCGCTGGCATCGCCCTGTTCGGCGGCGCGCCGGTACCATTCGACCGCCAGCACCTCGTCGCGGTGGACACCCTGGCCGTTCGCATACATCACGCCCAGCGTGAACTGGGCATTCGCGGCGCCCTGCCCGGCAGCCAGCCGGTACCAGTAGAAGGCCTGGCGTATGTCGGCCGGTACGCCGCGGCCGTGCGCATACATATTGCCGAGGTTGTACTGGGCCAGCACGTGGCCCTGCTTGGCAGCGCGGGTGGTCAGGGTCAGCGCCTCGGCCTGGTCGCAGGGGCCGCCGCGGCCGCCGGCCAGCAGCAGGGCCAGGCTGAACTGGGCTTCGGCATCGCCCTGGATGGCGGCGCAGTGCAGCCAGGGCCGGGCCGCCTTGGCGTCGCGCGGCACGCCCACGCCTTCGAGATAGCACAGGCCCAGCAGGCGCTGGGCGGCAGGATCGCCGCGCCCGGCCGCACGCCGGAACCAGTACACGGCTTCGGCATCGTTGGCGGCCATGCCCTGGCCGCGCCGCAGCATCATGCCCAGCGCCACCTCGGCCGGCGCATGCTTGCCCAGGGCTGCCTTGCGCAGCCAGGCCGCGGCCAGCGGGTAGTTGACGGCCGTGCCTTCGCCGCGCAGATAGCATTCGCCGAGCAGGTGCTGGGCGCTGGGCAGGTTCTGGGCGGCTGCGCGCTGGTACCAGACCAGCGCCAGCTCCGGGCTGCGCGCCACGCCGCGGCCGCGGCGCATCATGTCGCCGAGGTTTTGCTGGGCAGAGGGATCGCCCTGCTCGGCCGCCAGCGCGAACCAGCCGACCGCCTGGGCGTCCGACTGCGGCACCCCGCGCCCTTGGTAAACCATCGAGCCGAGATGGTTCTGGGCGAAGGCCAGGCCGCGCTCGGCCGCACGGCGCAGCCATCCGGCCGCGCAGGCGTCGTCGCGGGTCACGCCGTCGCCATTCTTGTAGATCAGCCCAAGGTTGAATTGCGCATAGGGGTCGCCGCGCTCGGCCGCGCGGGCGAACCAGGCCAGCACGGAATTCTCCGGTGAGACGTCAGACTGCTGCATGCTCGCTCCAGGAAAAATCGGACAGGAAAGCCTCGGCGCCGCTTCATGGCAGCGCCGCAAGAATTGCCAAAAGTTTAACTATGAGGAATCCGACGGGCTTGATCTGGCACAGACGGGCGACCGTTCGACACGGAAAAAAATCCGGAAAAATCGGCAACTAGACAGAGCCAGCGCAACCGTTGCGGAAATCACGCCGATCTGATGAAGCAGCCATTGTGACGAGACAAACTGTTGGGTTCGCACACAGGCTAGCGGGCGACCCCTTCGACAGCTCAGCGCGCTCTTTTGCGCGCTGCAGCATAATCGCCGATGTAGCCATGCACCCTGGCTGCCGAGAGGCGATTGATCTCGACCAGCAGTTCGGGCGCCACCGGCGCCAGCCCGTAGGATTCGCCCAGGCGGCGGCCGATGTGCAGCAGCAGGCGGGCCGCCACTTCGGCGTCGGCCTCGGCGCGGTGGGCGGTGCCGCGGAAGGCGATCCCGAGGGACCGCGCCAGTTCGCCGAGCTTGTAGCTGGACATGCCCGGCAGCACCCGCCGCGACAGCTTGACCGAGCACACCAGCCCCGCATGGCGGCAGGCGTGGCCCAGGCGCGCGCCTTCGGCCTTGAGGAATTTCTCGTCGAAGCTGGCGTTGTGGGCCGCCAGCGTGTCGCCGCCGATGAATTCGATCAGTTCCGGCACCACGTCTTCGGCGAGCGGGGCCGTGTCGACCATCTGCTGGGTGATGCCGGTGAGCGAGGTGATGAAGGGCGGAATGCGAACCCCGCAATTCACCAGCGACACATAGCGGTCGACGATCTCGCCGCCGGCAATGCGCAGCGCGGCAACCTCGGTGATACGGTCGCCGCCCTCCGGCGAGAGGCCGGTGGTCTCGAAGTCGAGCATGACGATCGGGCGTTCAAACATGGTGGTCTTTCAGAGTTGGGCTTTCACTTAACCGAATTTACGGGCGGCGTCGATGGCCAGGCCTGCGCCGATGCTGCCGAACAGGTCGCCCTCGACGCGCCTCGCCTCGGGGACGATGGCGGCAATCCGTTCACGCAGGGCCGCGACCCCGCTCGAGCCGCCGGTAAAGAACACCGTGTCGACCTGGTCCGCGGCCACCCCGGCCTCGCCCAGCAGGCGCTGCACGGTGGCGCCGACCTGGTCGACCAGGCCCGCGATGGCCGCCTCGAACACCGCGCGCTCCACCTGCAGGCGTTCGGGCGGCGACAAGCGGTCCAGGTCGAGCTCGACCAGCGGCGTGGCCGACAGGCCGATCTTGGCGTCCTCGACGCGCATCGCCAGCCAGTGGCCGGCGCGCTCGTCGATCAGATTGCGCAGCCGGCCCAGCTTGGCCGGCTCGGCGGCGTCGCGCGCCAGGTCGTCGAGCTGGGCGATGCTCTTGCGGGTATAGGCCTGGTTGATCGTGTGCCAGGTCGCCAGGTTGAAATAATAACTGGACGGCACCGGCGCACCAGAAACCAGCGCGCTGCCGTAGCCCAGCAGCGGCATCACCGAGGCCAGGCTCAGGTATTTATCGAAGTCGGTGCCGCCGATGTGCACGCCGCCGGTGGCGAGGATGTCGTCGCGGCGCTCGATGCGGCCTGCGCGGTCCGGGCCGAGGCGCACCAGCGAGAAGTCCGAGGTGCCGCCGCCGATGTCGGCGATCAGCACCAGTTCTTCCTTCTCGATGCGCGATTCGTAGTCGAAGGCGGCGGCGATCGGTTCGTACTGGAAGCCGATCTCGCGGAAACCGGCCGCGCGCGCGATCTCGGCCAGGGTGTCCTCGGCCAGGCGGTCGGCCTGCGGATCGTCGTCGACGAAGTACACCGGGCGGCCGAACACGGCGCTGGTGAATTCGCGCCCGGCCTGCTGCTGGGCGCGACGGCGCAGCTCGCCGATGAAATGGGACAGCAGTTGACGGAATGGCAAGGCGCGCCCGGCGACTTCGGTCTGGCCATCCATCAGGCTGGTGCCGAGCAGGCTTTTCAGCGAGCGCATCAGGCGGCCCTCGTAGCCCTCCAGGTAGTCGGCCAGGGCGGCGCGGCCGTAGCGCACCTGTTCGTCGTCGGCATTGAAGAACACGACCGACGGCAGGGTCGGCTTGCCGTCCTCGAGGGCCAGCAGGCTGGGATGGCCGGGGCGGACCCAGCCGACGGTGGAATTGGAGGTGCCGAAATCGACGCCGCAAGCGTTCGCCATGGAAGCCTATCTGGAAGAGGAGCAAGGGAAGGGGCGAGATGTTACCAGAACTCGGCCGGGGCCGGCGAGTCTCCCGCCGCCGCGGAAGTTCCACAAGCCGCAATCGGGCGCCGGATGTATCAAGCCCGCCACACGCTGCGATCGTGCGCGCTGCCGGTGTGCTGCTGGACCTGGCTGATCACCGCCTGCCTCGGCACCACCCTCTTCATCGCGGCCGGCGGCGGCGGTCCGCTGATGTTCCAGCACGTATTCCGGTTCTTCGGCCATCCCGAGGTCTGCATCATGATCCTGCCCGGCTCCGGGATCACTTCCCAGGTCATTCCGGACTTCTCGCGCAAGCCCCTGTCCGGCCATGCCTCGATGGTCTACGCCACGGCGGCGATCGCCATCATCTCCTTCATCGTCTGGGCCCACCACATGTTCACCACCGGGATGCCGGTCACGGCCCAGCTGTTCTTCATGTACGCCACCATGCTGGTCGCGAACCCGACCGGGGTGAAGGTGTTCAACTGGGTCGCGACCATGTGGAAGGGCTCGCTCACCTTCGAGCCGGCGATGCTGTTCGCGGCCGGCTTCCTGTGGGTGTTCACGATCGGCGGCCTTTCCGGGCTGATCCTGTCGGTCGCGCCGATCGACATCCAGGTCCGGGACACCTATTACGTGGTCGGCCATTTCCACTACGTGCTGGTAGCCGGATCGCTGTTTTGCATGTTCTCCGGCTATTATTACCGGGTGCCGAAGTGGACCGGGCATATGGTCAACGAGTGGCGCGCCAGGTTTCACTTCTGGAATTCGCTGCACCGGCGCCTGCCAGGCCCTGGGATGGCGCGGAAGGGCTGGAGTGGACGGTGCCCAGCCCGGCACCCTTCCATACCTTCGAGACGCCGCCGATGGTGAAATGAATGTGGTTCGAGTGGACACTGCAGCGCAATTGTTCGATGACGCCCCGCCAGGTGGCGCGCGCCTATGCCGTGCTGTGCACCATCTCGCTGGCCGTCGCCCTCGCCTTCTTCCTGCGCGGGGTCTGGATCGTGCTGGCCTTCTCGCTGCTCGAACTGGCCTGCGTGGGCCTGGCCCTGGTCCTGTATGCCCGCCACGCCCTCGACCGCGAACGCATCTCCCTGTCCACCAGCTGCCTGCTGATCGAATGCGTGCAGGCGAACGTCCGCAGCCAGGCGCGCCTCGATCCGCTCCGGACGCGCGTCCTGCCGCCCACCGAGCTGCCGCCCGCCGGCGCCCGGCGCCCCCTGATCACCCTCGAGTCGCGCGGCGTGCGGATCGAAGTGGGCCGCTTCGTCAATGAAGCCAAGCGCCGCCAGGTCGCCCGCGAACTGCGCCAGGCCCTGCGCCAGGTTTCCGCCCTGCACTGATCCCTTCCTGTCCGTCTTCACGAATCCTTGTCAGCGGGCTCTTACATTCACACGGCCCCGGCACCGATGTTTCAATTTCGGCATCATTTGCATAATGTGCACATTCGAATGCCGCGCTGAAGCCTAGCGCGGCATTGCATCATTTTGGAGAAGAAGAATGTCCCTAAGCCAAGGAAGCCATGCCATCGTCGTCCACGGCGGCGCCGGCGGCAAGCCCGAATACAAGGACGGTTGCGAGCGCGCCGCCCAGCGCGCCGTCGAAGAGCTCGGCATCAGCGGCGATGCACTCGAAGCCGCCATCGCCGCCGTCACCGTCCTCGAGGATGACGGCCGTTTCAACGCCGGCCGCGGTTCGGTGCTGTGCCTGGACGGCGAGACCGTCGAGATGGATGCATCGGTGATGGATACCCGCGGCCGCCTGGGTGCGGTCGCCTGCGTGCGCGGCATCGAGAACCCGGTGCTGCTGGCGCGCGCGGTGGCCGATACCCCGCACTGGTTCCTGGCCGGCGACGGCGCCGACCGCTTCGCCGCCGCCATCCGCCATCCGCTCTGGAACACGATCTCCGAACACCAGCGCGAACAGCACCGCCAGGTGCGCGAGGCCCTGGCCGGGACCGCCCCGGCCATGCCTGGGGTCGACAACCAGGCCTTCCTGCGCTTCTGGAACTACCGGAGCGCGCCGGACCTGCCGCCGGGCGCCGCCTGCGACACTGTCGGCGCCGTGGTGCGCGCGCCCGACGGCCACTTCGGCGTGGCCGCCTCCACCGGCGGCTCGGCCCCTTCGCTGCTGGGCCGCGTGGGCGATACCCCCATCGTCGGCAGCGGTTTCTACGCCGGCCCGGCCGGGGCGGTAGCCGCCACCGGCATCGGCGAATACATCGTGCGCCACCTGCTGGCGCACCGCGTCTACACCTGGATCGAGGACGGCATGCCGCTCGAGCAGGCACTCAGGCGCGGTATCGAACTGTTCGACAAGGACGTCGACGTCGGCCTGATCGCGGTCAGCCGCACCGAAGCCGGCGCCTTCAGCAACCGCGACATGCCGCGGGCACGAATCGGCAACTGAGCATCAAGAACCGGGAAGCAGCGAACCCATGACGCCACGAGAACAAACGCCGCAACAACAGGAACAGGAGCGCCAGGTGCGCGAAAGCCACGGCCATCTGGTGATCATCGGCGGTCATGAAGACCGCCAGCACGACAAGGAAATCCTGTGCAGATTCGTCGAGCTTGCGGGGGGCAAGGACGCGAAGATCGTCGTGATCTCGGCCGCCAGCTCGGTCGCCGGCGAAATGTGGGAAATCTATGACCAGGCCTTCGGCGAACTCGGCGTGAAGAACCGCGTACACCTGCACCTGCAGAGCCGCCAGAGCGCCAACGACCACGAGCACATCAAGGACATCCGCGACGCCACCGGCATCTTCATGACCGGCGGCGACCAGAAGCGCCTGCTGGCCATCATCGGCGGCACCGCCCTCGACACCGAGATGCATGCCGCCCTCAAGCTGCGCGGCGCCTGCATCGGCGGCACCAGCGCCGGCGCCTCGGCGATGTCGGGCCACATGCTGGCCCAGGGCCGCGCCGAACTGCACCCCGAGAAGGGCTCGGTGAGCCTGGGCGCCGGCCTCGGCTTCCTGCACAGGGTCGTCGTCGACCAGCACTTCTCGGAGCGCCAGCGTCTCTCGCGCCTGCTGTCGGTGGTGGCCCAGAATCCGTATTTGCTGGGTATCGGGATCGACGAGGATACCGCCCTGATCATCGAACGCGGGGTCGGCATCGAAGTACTGGGCGAAGGCGCGGTCACCATCGTCGACGGCCGCAACATGAGCACCAATATCGCCGAGATCTCGGACCACGAGACCCCCGAACTGATCGACGTACGCCTGCACCTGCTACCGGCGGGCAGCAAGTTCCGCCTGCCGGACGACGACGACGAGGACGAGGAACAGCGCATTCCCCGTCCGCTGCTCGAGTTTCTGGAAAATGTAACTAAACCGAATCCGCTCTCATGAGAATCATCGAACAACGCTTTTTGCGCGGCCCCAATCTGTACGCCGCCACACCCTGCCTGATGGCCGTCGTCGACACCGGCGAAGATGGCAAGCATTCCCACACCGCTGGCCTCGGGGCCCGCTTGCTGGCCCTGCTGCCCGGCATATGCCCCGAAGCGGCAGCCCGCCTGGCCGACTGCGCCTCTCCCGCCGAAGCCCTGGAGCCGGTGATGATGGAGCTGCAACGACTGGCTGGCGCCGCCTCCGGTTTCAGCGCCAGCATGCCTGTTCCCGCGCAAGCGGAAAAACTGCGTGTGGTCTGCGGCTATACCATCGAACAGCTTGCCGGCGCCGCCCTGCGCACTGCCCGCGAGCTGATACGCGCGGTCGCCGCGCACCAGGAATACGAGCTCGGCGCCGCACTGAAGGAACTGCAGGAAATCGCGCAAGACTACGCAATCGGCACCAGTACCGGCGCCGTGGTCGACGCCGCCCGCAAGCGCGGCATCCCGAGCCTGCGCCTGACCGACCAGGCGAACCTGTTCCAGCTGGGCTGGGGCAGCAGGCAGAAGCGCCTGCAGGCGACCATCACCGGCGCCACCAATAACATCGCGGTCGGCATCGCCAGCGACAAGCAGCTCACCAAGCTGCTCCTCGACCAGGCCGGCTGCCCGGTCCCGGCCGGCGACACCGTCAGCACCCTGGCCGAGGCCCAGCGCGTGGCGCACAGGCTGTGCAGGAACGGTGGCAGCGTTACCGTGAAACCGCTCGATGCCAACCAGGGCAAGGGCGTGACCACGGCCTGCGCCACGCCGGAAGAAGTCGAGCGCGCCTTCGAGTTCGCGCGCAGACATGGCCGCCGCGTGATCGTCGAGGAATTCCTGCGCGGGCGCGACTACCGCGTGCTGGTCACCGGCAGCAAGATCGCGGCCGCGTCCTGGCGCCGCCCGCCGCACGTGACCGGCGACGGCGTGCATTCCATCCGGGAGCTGGTCGAGATCGAGAACCGCAACCCCGCGCGCGGCGACGGTCACACCAACATCCTGACCAACATCCCGCTCGACGAGATCGCCCTCCAGATATTGGCGAGGCAGGGCTATGATCTTGATTCGGTACCGGCGGAAGACACCTGTGTCGAACTGCGCGGCAACGCGAATCTCTCCACCGGCGGCACCGCCGAGGACGTGACCGACCTGCTGCCGGAAGAGACCCGCGACATCTGCATCCGCGCCGCCCGCACCATCGGCCTCGACGTGGCCGGCATCGACATCGTGTGCGAGGATATTTCGCAACCGCTGCGCGAGCAGCGCGGCGGCATCATCGAAGTGAACGCGGCGCCAGGCATCCGCATGCACCAGTATCCGAGCCGGGGCACGCCGCGCGACGCCGGCGCCGCCATCGTCGAGGCCCTGTTCGGCGAAGACGACGGCCGCATTCCCGTGGTGGCCGTCACCGGCACCAACGGCAAGACCACGACCACCCTGCTGATCGCCCACGCCGTCCGCATGGCAGGCCTGCGCGCCGGGGCCGCCACCACCGAAGGCGTGTTCGTCGACGGCCAGCGGATCGTCAAGGGCGATTGCACCGGCTACTGCTCGGCGCGCAGCGTCCTGAGCTCGCCGGACGTCGACTTCGCGGTGCTGGAGACGGCGCGCGGCGGCATCCTCAAGCGCGGCCTGGCCTACGACCGATGCGATGTGTCGGTGGTGCTGAACGTGTCGGCGGACCACCTGGGCCTGGACGGCATCGACTCGGTCGAGGAGCTCGCCAAAGTCAAGGCCGTGGTGGCCCAGCGCGCCTCGCGCGCGGTGGTGCTGAACGCCGAGGACGACCATTGCGTGGCGATGGCCGCGACCCTGGCGGACGGCGTCGAACTGCTCTACTTCTCGCTGGACGCCGACAACCCCTGCCTGCTGCGCCACCTTGACCACGGCGGCCGCGCGGTCTACCTGGAAGACAATACCATCGTGATGGCCAACGGCGCCCGTCACGAGGCCATCGTCGACGTGCGCCAGATGCCCGTCACGCTGAAGGGCGCGGCCCGCTACAACATCGCCAACAGCCTGGCGGCCGTCGCGGCACTGGCGGCAAGCGGCTTCGGGAACCTGGAGATCGCCGACGGCCTGCGCAGCTTCGTCTCCGACTGGAAGCACAACCCGCTGCGCTCGAACCTGTTCGACGTCGACGGCGTCACCGTGATCTTCGATTACGCCCACAACACGGCAGCCTATGCGGCCCTGGCCGAGACCGCGCGCGCGATGACGCCGGGCCGCCTGGTCGGCGTGGTGGCCGCCCCGGGCGACCGCCGCGACGCCGACCTGGTCGACATCGGCGCCACCTGCGCCGCCGGCTTCGACGCACTGGTGGTCTACGAAACCGAGAACCGCGGCCGCGCCGCCGGCGCCGTGGCGGCCAGGCTGGCCGAAGGAATCCGCCTGGCGAAGTTCGAGGAAGACCACCTGCGCGTGGAGCTCGACGTGATTGACGCGATCCGGGCGGGCCTGGCGCGCTGCGAGAAGGGCGACGTGCTGGTGTTCGGCTGCGGCTCGGATATCAGCGAGTTGCTGGAGGCGATACGGCCGACTTCGCCGGAGGTGGCTCGGCGGATTGAAACCGAGTCAGTGTAGCAAGCCACCAATGGAAAACGGGCCCTGAGGCCCGTTCGTCGTTCCAGCGCAGGTCTCTCACCCCACCTGTCCCGCAATCCGCTCCGCACTCTCCGGATCCATCTCCCGGATCGCATCCACGAACACCTGCAGCGAGGACCCGCAGGCAAACACCAGCACGTCCCCGCGCCCGCACAGCGACATCCCGAGGCGGATCGCCGCCCCCACCTCCAGCTCGCGGTGCAGGGTATCGGTCTTGCCGACCACCTCTTCCGCGCCCTCCAGGATCAGGTCGACGGCGCCGCCGTAGGCGCGGCCGCGGCTGGACGATTCGTAGACCACGAGTTCGTCGAAGCGCCCTGCGCAGACGCGGCCGACTTCGAGCAGGTCGGCGTCGCGGCGGTCGCCCGGTGCGGTGACGATGCCGACCAGCTGGCCGGGCAGCAGCGAGCGCGCCATCTCGGCCAGGGCGGCGTAGGCGGCCGGATTGTGGGCGTAGTCGACGATCACGGTGACGCCGCGCACCTCGAACACATTGGTGCGCAGCGGGTTGGTTTTGCCGTCGCTGACGAAGGTGGAGAGGCCGGTGGCGATCTGCAGGTTGCTGAAACCGGCCGCCATCAGCGCCGCGCTGGCTGCCAGGGCGTTGGCGATGTTGTAGCGCGCGCGGCCGCCCATCGAGATCGGCATGCTCTCGACCCGCAGCAGCTCCTGGTGCACATTGGCGTCGGCGAGCACGATGGCATTGTCCTGCAAATAGGCGGCGCGGCCGCCCTCTTCCAGGTGGCGCAGCAAGACCGGGGCTTCCGGATTCATGGCGAAATAGACCAGCTCCACGTCGGGGCGCACGCGGCGCGCCATCGCCACACACAGCGGATCTTCGGCGTTCAGCACGGCGGCGCGGGTGGCGGACAGTGGCACCACGGCCTTCACCTGGGCCAGGTCTTCGATGCTGTCGACGCCGTCCAGGCCCAGGTGGTCGGGCGAGACGTTCAGGCAGATGCCGACGTCGCAGTAGTCGAAGGCCAGGCCGCGCTTGAGGATGCCGCCGCGTGCCGTCTCCAGCACCGCGATCTCGACTTCCGGCGCGGCCAGCACGGTGCGCGCCGACCAGTAGCCGGTGCAGTCGCCCTTGGTGATCTGCTTGCCGTCGATGTAGACACCGTGGGTGGTGGTGGCGCCGGTCACGCGCCCGGCCAGGCGCGTGGCGTGGGCGATCAGCAGCGTGGTGGTGGTCTTGCCGTTGGTGCCGGTGCAGGCGATGATCGGGATGCGGCCGTCCGAGTTGCCCATCAGGCCTTCGACGATCGCGCCGCCGGCGTCGCGCGGCTCGCCGCTGCTCGGATACTGGTGCATGCGGATGCCCGGCGCGGCGTTCACTTCGATCACGGCGCCGCCCTGGGCCGCCAGCGGCTGGCTGATGTCGCGGCAGACGATGTCGATGCCGGCCACGTCCAGGCCAATCTTGCCTGCTGCGCGCACGCAGATCTGGCGCGTCGATTCCGGCAGCAGCTCGGTCACGTCCTCGGCGGTACCGCCGGTCGACAGGTTGGCATTCCCGCGCAGCTCGACCGCCACACCCTCGGCGGGGATGGTATCCGGCGCTTGGCCCTGTTTGCGCAGGACGTCCTCGGCATGCGCGTCGAGCGCGATCCGGGTCAGGATGTTGGTGTGCCCCGCGCCGCGCGCCGGGTTGCGGTTCTCGATCTCGACCAGCTCGCGAATCGTGTGCCGGCCGTCGCCCACCACATGGGCCGGACGGCGGCAGGAAGCCGCGGCGACGCGGCCGGCGGCCACGAACACGCGGTAGTCGCGGCCTTCGATGCTGCGTTCGACGATGATGCGGCGTCCGAACTTGCGGGCGAAGGCATAGGCCTGCTCGACTTCTTCCGGCGTGCGGCAGTCGACCGTCACGCCCTTGCCCTGGTTGGCGTCGAGCGGCTTGACGGTGACCGGCACCGCCAGCTTGCGCGCCACGCGCAGGGCGTCGTCGATGGTGTCGACGGTCTCGCCTTCCGGCACCGGCACGCCGGCTTCCGTCAAGAGCTGCTTGGTGAGCTGCTTGTCGCCGGCGATGCGCACCGCGATATTGCTGGTGTCGCCGGTGATGGTGGCCTGGATGCGCTTCTGCTTGACGCCCCAGCCGAGCTGGAACAGGTTGGCGTCCTCGGTGATGCGCTGGACCGGGATGCCGCGCTCGTGGGCGGCCGCCAGCACGGCGGCGGTACTGGTGCCGATCGCGTAGTGCTCGGCCAGCTCGCGCAGTTCTTCCAGGCGTGCCGCCAGGTCGTTGAAGTCATGGCCGTGGGCCAGCGCGTCGACGATGTCCACCGCCAGCTGGAAGGCCGGCTGCGCCACCTTCTCGATCTGGTAGGCGCACACCACCCGGTACTGGCCAGGTGTGCCGGCCACCGGGCGGGTGCGGCCGAAGCTGGCCGGAGCGCCGGCCAGGCATTGCAGGCCGAGGGTCACGTGTTCGACCACGCGCGCCAGGTAGGTGCCCTCGCGCAGGCGCTGGGCGAAGCCGCCCGGCTGGCCGATCGGCACCAGGTGCTCGGCCAGCGAAGGCAGCAGGTTCAGCAGGGCTTCGCTGAACCGCGGGATGTCGCGCGTGGAGACGCCGTACAGGTCGCCGAGGTCGAGCACGGACAGCAGGCAGGGGGTATCCGCATGGATGTTCGGGCCACGCAGGAATCGTTGTTCGAGAATTTGCACGTGTAGGTCCTTGTAAGGCTGATCGCACGGCGGCGCGGAAGAGAGGCATCCCTTCCGCGCCGTCGGGTCTTGCTTCCGTCCTGCCCTTGCCGCTATGCGTCCAGCAGTTGCGAATACATGCGGGTCGCCATCAGGCCGATGGCCGTGTGATGCACGGACGGCGACATCAGGCGCGCCAGCATGGCCATCGCTTCCGGCTTGGAAGCGGCGCCGGCTACCTTCTCTTCCAGTTCGCGCAACTCGGCATCGCCCTGCAGGGCGCCGGCCGCATGGCGGCGGATCAGGCCGCGCTCCGGATAGCCGCTCTTGCCGGCGTGCTGGGTCAGGGTGTCGAGGGTGCGCTGGCGCGCGCGGTGGCTCAGCACGCGCGTGGTGCGCTGGGAGGCGTCGGCATCGCGCGGGGTCTGGATCCAGTCGCGCAGCACCTGCTGTTCGTAGCTGGTGAAGACGCCGAACATCTCGGCGCGTTCGCCCTGGATCAGGCGCCAGAAGCGGCTGTTCTCGACGTCCTCGCCGCGCTTGATCCAGCCGGCGCTTTCCAGCGCCGCCAGGAAGGCCGGGATCTGCCTGGGCTCGCCGAGCCAGTCGTTGATCGAGCGGCCGGCGACGCGGCAGTAATCCGAATGCATGTTGCGGCCGACCGCGGCCTTGGCCGTGAAGATCTCGACCAGCTCCGCTTCCAGATCGAAGGCGGCGATCACCGAGGTGGTGCAGGCGCCGAGTTCGTTCAGCCGGTAGCCGTCCAGCACGCGGCGGAAGAAGTCGGCCGGGTCGCCGGACTGCGCCATCAGGTGACGGAGCGCCTGCACCGCCTTGTGCGCATGGCCGCTGCCGGCGTTGTCGACGGTAACGTGCAAGGTGAAGTAATACGGGTCGATGCCCAGTTCGTTCAGCTCGTAGGACGTGATCAGCAGGTGCAGCGGCAGCTGCTCGTAGCCGAGGTTGTAGCCCACGACCTCGGGCAGGAAGCGGTCGGCGTTGCAGGCCAGGGCCAGCTGGATCGCGCCCTGCACGAAATGGCTTTCCGACAGGCTTTCCCAATGCTCGCAGCCATGGGTGGCCAGCAAGCGGCGGTACAGGGTCACGTGGTTCTTGTCGGGCGCGCCGTCGCCCAGCTCTTCGAGATAGGTCTTGATGAGGGGGTGGAAATCCGGATTTTCCCAGCGCGGCAGGGTACCGTAGAGCCAGGCGCCGTCGACCAGCTTGGTCGGCGCGACGCCCTTCAGGAAGTACAGCGCATGCGATTTGCTGCCGAAGTAGCGGCGCGGCGCGCCGTTCTTGCGGGCGCTCAGGTATTCGCGATAGGCGATGCCCGCCGATTCGGCGCGGCCCTGGATCCAGCCGGGCAGCTCCCACAAGCCGTCCGGCAGGTCGCAGGGTTCCAGGCGCGCGGCCTCGATCTGGGCCTGCAGGTAGTCGCGCGACCTGGCGGCGGCCGCCTCCGGCTTGTCCAGGAGGGAGAAATACAGGGCTTTCGAGCTTGCAAGCGCCTGGCCTGCCCGCGCTCGTGGCGCGGATTCCAGCTCGGGCGACTCCATGGCATAGGTGGTGGTCATAGACAATCTATTGGTAAATGTTCTACCAAGATTATCCGTAGCGCCCGGCGCGCACGTAATCGGTTGTCGGCTTACCTGAATGTCGGACAGGGATTACAAAAATTTCACGAATTTCCAAAAGGAACTTCGGAAAGCGATCGGGGCGCCGCAGCAGGAGCCGCGGCGCCCCGATCGGGCAATACTAAAGGATGGCGCTGCCCCTTACTGGGTCACGCCATGCAGCAGAGAACGGCTGCGTGCGTAGCCGAAGTAGACCAGCAGGCCGATCGCCAGCCAGATCCCGAAGGCGATCCAGGTGATGAGGCTCAGGAAGCTCATCAGCGCCAGGCAGAAGATCACGGCGATCGCCGGAATCACCGGCACGCCCGGGCAGCGGAAGGCGCGCTTCAGGTCCGGACGCTTCTTGCGCAGCACGATCACGGCCACCGATACCAGGCAGAAGGCGGCCAGGGTGCCGATGTTGACCAGCTCGGCCAGCACGTTCAGCGGCACGAAGGCAGCGATCAGGCCGAACAGGATGCCGACCACCCAGGTCGCGAAGAACGGGGTGCCGAATTTCGGATGCACGGTCGACAGCTTGGCCGGCAGCAGGCCGTCGCGCGACATCGCGTACACGATACGGGTCTGGCCGAAGGCCATCACCAGGATGACGGTGGTCATGCCGAGGATGGCGCCGAGGTCGACGAAGCCGGCGAACCAGTTTTCGCCGGCGTGCTGCAGGGCCAGCGAGACCGGGTGGTCGATGCCTTCGAACAGCTTGAACGGCACGATGCCGGTCATGATGGCCGACACGATCACATACAGGATGGTGCAGATGGCCAGCGAACCGATGATGCCGATCGGCAGGTCGCGGGTCGGGTTCTTGACTTCCTCGGCGGCCGAGGTCACGGCGTCGAAGCCGATGAAGGCGAAGAACACCACGGCGGCGGCACTCATCACACCCGACACGCCGAAGGGCATGAAGGGATGCCAGTTGGCCGGGGTCACGTGCTTGAAGCCGACCAGGATAAACAGCAGCACGACCGAGATCTTGATGACGACCATCACGTTGTTGACGCGGGCCGACTCACGCACGCCCCAGGACAGCATGGCGGTCAGCACCAGCATGATCAGCAGCGCCGGCAGGTTCATGATGGTGCTGACGCCGGGCAGCGCGCCCGGTGCCGCCGACAAGGCTTTCGGAATCTCGATGCCGAAGCCGCCGATCAGGGATTGGAAATAGCCCGACCAGCCAACCGACACCGCCGAGGTCGCCAGGCCGTATTCCAGCAGCAAGTCCCAACCGATCATCCAGGCCACCAGTTCGCCCAGCACCACATAGCTGTAGGTATAGATCGAACCGGCCACCGGCACCGTCGATGCGAACTCGGCATAGCAGAGGGCGGCGAAACCGCAGGCGATGGCCGAGACGACGAAGGACAGCGTCAGTGCCGGACCGGCGGTCAGGGCGCCGGTGCCGGTCAGCACGAAGATACCGGTACCGACGATCGCCCCGATCCCCATCAGGATCAGGTCGAAGGGGCCCAGCACCTTCTTCAGTCCGCTGGGCTTGCCCGCGGCGGCGACCATGTGGTCGAGATTCTTGGTTCTAAAAAGACTCACTGCATTCTCCAATCGATAGTAGATAGTCCCCAGGCCCTTTTATATTGGATGTCTCCTCCGCGGGCATGGTTGCCGCTCGGCAGCAGCGTAAGCGGCACGCCATATTACTCAAAAATCAATCGATAGAGTACGCCCTTGCCCGAAAAACGGTTAATTCGGGAAGAATTTTTAGCGCAAAGTGCAGATGACGAGCTCCGGATCGGCGCGAACGCGCAACGGAATGCCGGCGCAGCCGATGCCGCGGCTGACGAACAGGGGGCCGTTGCCCGCGATCTCGAAGCGTCCATGGCCGTATTCCCGCGAATAGGGACCGCTGGGACGCTTCAGCGGTTCGCCATTGCGGCGTACCACCTGCCCGCCGTGGGTGTGGCCGGCAAAACCGAGGTCGAAACGCTGGCCTTGCAGGCACCACAGGCCGTCCGGGGAATGCATCAGATAGATCCGCACCGGGCCGGCGCCGGCGAAGGTGGCCCCGGCCGAAGGCGCGCCGGTCCACGGATCGTCGATGCCGCAGATGCTGACCGACCCGAAAGGCGCCGGCAGCGCGATATTCCGGTTGACCAGCACCTCGATGCCGGCCTCGGCCAGCACCGCGGCCACCTCGGCGCTGCCGTTCCAGACGTCGTGGTTGCCCAGCACGGCATAGGTGCCGAGCGGCGCCGTCGCTTGCCGCAGGAAGCCGCGCAGCTGGCCGATGTTGGCGGCGTCGAAGGAAATATAGTCGCCGCCCAGCAGCAGCACGTCCGGACCTTCGTGCCGAATCCGCTCCAGCAGCACGTCGAACAAGGCCGGATGGGTGGTCGGGCCGGCGTGGAAATCCGAGGCGAAGCCGATCTTCAAGGGACGCGGCAGCCGCCGCTCGGGTCCCAGCTCGAGCTCGTAGCGGCTCACGCCCAGGCTGCCGTGACCGCCCAGGCGATAGCTGAGTCCCGCCGCCCAGCCGCCCGCAAGCAGGGTGCCCAGCAGCCTCTCGGTGGCGTGGCGGACTGGCCGGTGGCGTTTGCTTGGTCGCATGCAGTGGAAAGAATTAACAGATGTTGCAAAATTGCCACTGTACACCATCGAGGCCGCCCAGTGGCGCAACCTTGGACCGGGACTAGTGCACTATGTCAACGAAGTGTAAGATGCGCGCATGCTGACACCCGAACAATTGCTCGCTTTCCTGGCCGCCGCCATCCTTTTGACCCTGTCTCCGGGGCCCGACAATATGATGGTCCTCGGCATCGGCATGGCCAAGGGCCGCATGCGCGGGATGGCCTTCGGCCTCGGCTGCGCGCTCGGCTGCCTGAGCCATACCCTGCTCGCGGTGATCGGTGTCAGTGCCCTGATCGCAGCCTCGCCGCTGGCCTTCACGACCTTGAAGGTATGCGGCGGCCTCTACCTGGCATGGATGGGTTTCAACGCCATCCGCAGCCGCGGCGGCGCCGCCGCCAGCCGCGCCGAGGGTGTGACCGAATCCGCGCGCACCCTGTTCTTCCGCGGCGTGTTCGCGAACGCCATCAATCCGAAGGTGGCGCTGTTTTTCCTGTCCTTCCTGCCGCAGTTCGTGGTGGCCCAGCGCGGCGACGCCAACCTGCAGACCGCCCTGCTCGGCCTGACGTTCACGGCGCAGGCCGCAGTCCTGTTCGGCCTGCTGGGCTTCTTCTCCGGCACGGTCGGCACCTGGCTGACGCGCCGCCCGCGCGCCGGCATGTGGATGGACCGGCTTGCCGGCGCCATCTTCATCTCACTCGGCCTGCGCCTGATCGTGGCGCGCTGAAGGCTGCGCCGGCGGGCATCTTCTTTCGTTTACGTTCGTCAACGCTGCGCCGCGGCATGCCGGTTCTTGGGATCATGAGCCGAACGCGGCCAGCCCCGCGGCTGGCCGTACGCAGACCGACAACGACAGAAAGGCGCCCCCTATGGATACCTCATCGCTCTGGAAAGGCACGGCGGCCAAGACCGCCTGCCTGCCGACCCTGCAAACCGACCTGAAAGTCGACGTCGCCATCGTCGGCGCCGGCATCACCGGCCTGACCGCCGCCATGCTTCTGGTCCAGGCCGGCAAGCGGGTCGCCGTACTCGACGCCAGCAAGGCCGGCGACGCCAACACCGGCAACTCGACCGGCAACCTCTACGCCACCGTCGACCTCGGCCTGCATACGCTGGAAGAGCTGCATGGCCTTGAAACCATGCGCCGGGTAGTGGAGTCGCGCTCGGCCGCCATCGACCTGATCGAGGCCACGGTCGGCCGCCTGAAACTGGACTGCGGTTTCCAGCGCGTGCCCTGGCACCTGATCGGCGTCGATGCCGCCCATGTGGGCGACATCGAGAAGGAAGCGCTGGCGGCGATGCGTGCGCGCCTGCATGCCGACCTGCGCGACGACGCCCCGCTGCCGATCGACACGGCGTTGAAAACCCTGCGGGTCGAGGACCAGGCCCAGTTCCAGCCACTGGCGTACGTGCGGCAACTGGCCCAGCGTATCGGTGGCGAGGATTGCCTGATCTTCGAGAACACCCGCGTCACCGCCATCGACGATGCGCCTGCCGTGGTCCACACCGAGCACGGCAAGGTCGCCTGCCAGCATATCGTGATCGCCACCCATACGCCGGTCGGCATCCACCTGGTGCAGTCGCAGCTGGAGGTGGTGCGCGAATACGGCATCGCCGCACCGCTGCACGACAGCGTGCCGGAACCCGGCGCCTACTGGTGCATCGGCCGGGAGCGGCATTCGGTGCGCGCCTTCACCGAGCACGGCCGCAGCTACCTGGTGGTGATCGGCAGCGCCCACAAGCTGGGCGAGCAGGAAGTCGGCGCCGAGCGCTTCCAGCAGCTGGAACTGTTCGCGCGCGACCACTTTCCGATCGGGCCGGTCGAATACCGCTGGTCGGCCCAGCGCTACCGCGCCAAGGACAAGCTGCCCTATATCGGCCGCAACGTCGATGCGGAGAACACCTATGTCGCGACCGGCTTCTCGGGCGACGGCCTGACCTACGGCACCCTGGCCGGCATGATGCTGGCCGACGAGATCCTCGGCCGCGGCACGCCCTGGCGCGACCTGTACGCGGTCGAGCGCCTGGCCGGGGACAAGCGGCCCAGGGGCTTCGAAAGGGAAAGCACCGGCCCCGCCAGCCCGGACCAGGCGGTGGCGCTCGGCGCCGGCGAGGTCGGCAAGCTGGCCGACCTGCCGCCCTGCCAGAACCGCAAGATCGAGGTCGACGGCAAGCCGGTGGCGGTCTATCGCTCCCAGGACGGCCGGCTGCAGGCGGTGGCCGGCAAGTGCTCGCACATGGGCTGCGAGATCAAGTGGAACGGCGCCGAGACCAGCTGGGACTGCAGCTGCCACGGCAGCCGTTTCGCGCCCGACGGCCGGGTGCTGGAAGGACCGGCGCTGGCGCCGCTGCAGACCGCCAGCATCGATCAAGGCGCTTGAAAATCGCGGTCACAGGGCTGAACGGGAGGCGAAAACCAGCATAAAATTGATCGCCTTCACGTTTTTGCGCTACATTGCTGGTTTTACGTTTTCTCGGGATAGATTTCTATTCCGCACGCAGCACGCGAATGCGCGATCTCTCCCTGTTCAAGCACCTGAATGCCGGCTCCCTGATCACCGTCACCTGTGGCCTGGGCCTGCTATACGTCGGCCGCGACGTTCTCGAACCGATCGCCCTCGCTTCCATCCTCAGCCTGGTGATCGCGCCGCTGATCCGCAGCATGCGCCGCGCCGGCCTGCCCCAGGTGCCGGCGACGGCACTGTCGGTGCTGCTCGCCACCACCTGCCTGGTCGGGGTCGGCATCGTGCTGGCCTTCCAGTTGGTGGCCGTCACCGGCGACCTGCCGAAGTACCGTGCGGCAATGCGCACCAAGGTGGCCGCCGTGCGCGAAATCGCCGAGCGGCCTTTCGCCCGCATCGAGGCCGAACTGAGCGCGGTGGCGCCGTCGGGCGGCACGACCGCCACCGGCAAGCGCGGCATGACCACGATCACCATCAGCCCGACCCAGCCGATCCCGGTCGAGATCCGCGCCCCGCGCCTGACCACCACCGGCGCACTGACCCGCCTGTTCTCGCTGGCCTGGGGCCCGATCGGCGAGGCCGGCCTGGTGCTGGTGCTGCTGATTTTCATGTCGCTGGAGCATGAATCGCTGCGCGACCGCCTGATCCGGCTCGGCGGCCAGACCGAGACCAGCCGCACGATCCAGGCCCTCGCCGATGCGGCCCAGGGCGTCTCGCGCTTCTTCTTCTCGCAATTCATCGTCAACATCACCTTCGGCGCCCTGATCGGCGTGGTGCTGTGGGCGCTCAGCGTGCCGCACGCGGCGCTGTGGGGTGCGCTCAGCGGCCTGCTGCGCTTCGTTCCCTATCTCGGCATCATGGCGGCCGGCGCCGTGATCGCGGTGTTCGTGGCCGCCATCGACCCCGGCTGGACCCTGGCCCTGTCGGTGATGGTGCTGTTCGTCGCCCTCGAACTGGTGGTGGCCAACATCATCGAACCGAAAGTCTACGGCCACAGCTCGGGCCTGTCGCCGCTGGCCGTGATCGTGTCGGCCCTGTTCTGGGGCGCGATGTGGGGCCCGGTCGGGCTGCTGCTGTCGACCCCGCTCACCCTGTGCCTGGTGGTGGCCGGCCGCCACGTCCGCACCCTGGAGCCGGTCACCATCCTGCTCGGCGACGCCCCGGCCGTCACGGGCGCCCAGCGCTTCTACCAGCGCGTGCTGGCCGGCGACATCGGCGCCATCATCCACGACGCCCATACCTACCTGGAGCGCTCCAGCTTCGCGCGCTACTGCGACCACATCCTGCTGCCGGGCATCGTGCTGGCGGCCAGCGACACCCGCTCGGGCAAGATGGAAAAGATCCAGGAGGAACGGATCCGCGCCGTCATCGCCGACGTCGCCATCACCCTGACGCCGGAATCGGGCGGCCCGCCGAAGAGCCGGCGCCGGCGCGACGTCTCGCTGCTCGACGCCAACGTCGGCGCCCACCTGCGCCAGATGCGCGAGGCGCGCCTGGGCCGCTGGCAGGGCGCCCTCGACGTCCCTGCCCACTCCGTCGTGCTGTGCGTCGGCCTGGCCTCGATGCGCGACGACCTGCTCAGCGAACTGCTGGTGCGCGCCCTGCGCGAAGCCGGCGTCGACGCGCGCAGCTTCTCGATCATCGCCGACAACGAGAACCCGGGCCCGGACACGGCCGACCTGGTGTCGACCGTCTTCATCGCCTATCCGGTCGAAGCCATGCTGGACCAGTGGCTGGCCACTGTCGCCAACCTGCGCGCCGGCCTGCCCGAATCGATGCTGGTGACGATACGGCTGCCGCTGATCGATCCGGTGCCGAGCGCCTCGCTGGTCGAAAAGCAGGTCGACATGGTGCTGCGTTCCTTCGAAGAAGCGCTGGCCTTTGTCGCTCCCGAGCGCGTGCCGCGCCCGTAAGCAGGCGCGGCCGACGCCGGTCTTTCCGGCCGACAGCAGCGGCGCGTCGCCGTCTTGATCCTTGCCCAAGCCACTGCTCGGAAAACGCTCCACGGCGGCGGCCCTGCCCGTATGATCATGGAGAGGCGACAGGAAGGGAGACGGAGGATGCCGGAACGGACGGAGGTCGGGGAGCGTGACATGGGCGGGGAGCGGCTGCGCGAGCCGGCCGCTCCGCGCCGGCGCTCGCCCGGCCGCGGCAACCATGTCACCCGCTTCACCTTCCTGCGCCGCACCCTGCTGCTGAATTTCTATCCGGTGCTGACGGTCGTCGCCGGCAACATCATCCTGCTCATGGTCCCCCAGGCGCGCGAGGCCCTGGGCGCCTTCGGCAACTTCAACGAGACCAGGGACGTGGTGTGGGCCAACGCCGGCTACTGGTTCTTCATCGCGGCCCTCGTCTACTGGTCGCTGACGGCCTGGTACTGCGCGCGGCTGCTGCTGGCCAAGCGCTTCGCCGTCGACAATGTCGGCCAGTGCGCCAGCCATCGCTTCGCCGCCGCCACCAATACCTGGCTGCCGCGCGGACTCGGCCTGCTGGCCTGCGTCCCGATCACGGTCTGGTTCGCGCTGCCGGACGCGCCGCCCGGCGCCTGGCTGGTCCCGGCCCTGTACACCGGCCTGTTCGTGGCGCTGACGGTGCGGCGCCGGCGCCTCCTGAACCGCTGGCTGGGCCGGCAGGCGCTGGCGGACAAGGCCTGGGCGCGCACCCACCGCACGCCGCGCATCAGCCTGGCCGCGATGCTGCTGATGTTCGCCGTGTCCGGGATGGTGCTGGCGGCGGTCTGCATCGGCCGGGAGACGGCCTCGCGTCTCCTCGGCGCCCCGGCCCTGCTGCTGTTCGCCTTCGGCTCCTGGACCGTGTTCGGCAGCATCATCCTGGTCTACCTGCCGAAAACCGCCGGCTGGCCCTCGCTGGCCCTGCTGCCGCTGTTCGCGGTCCTGCTGTCCTCGATCTCGAACGAGAACCACTTCGTGGCCCGCAACGGCGGCCCGCCGCTGGCCGTCCGGCGCCCGGGGCTCGCCGACGACTTCCGCGCCTGGCAGGCGGCGCGCGGAGTCCATGGCGGCGAACCGGTTTACCTGGTGGCCGCGGCCGGCGGCGCCTCGCGCGCGGCCTTCTGGGCCGGCACCCTGCTGCTGGAACTGGAGCGCCAGGCGCGCAGCCAGGGCAAGCGCTTCGCGCCCAACATCTATGCGATGAGCGGCGTCTCCGGCGGCAGCCTGGGCCTGGCCGCCTTCGCCGGCTCGCTGGCGGTGGGCGATCCGAACTATGACCTCACGGCCGACCGGGTCGAAGCCTTCCTCGGCCAGGATTACCTCGCGCCGCTGGTCGGCTACCTGCTCTATCCGGACCTGCTGGCCCGCTTCTGGCCCTTCCCCTGCCGCGCCTGCGACCGCTCGCTGGCGCTGGAAGGCGCCTGGCAACGCGGCTGGGCCCAGCGCTTTCCGCTGTCGCCGGCGCACGACTGGTTCAGCCGTCCCCTGCTGGCGCCCGGATCTGACGCGGCCGGCCTGCCGCGGCTGCTGTTCAACACCACCTCGGCCAGCGAAGGCCGCCGGGTGCTGCAGTCGAACCTGGCCTTCCTGCCGCCCCAGGCCTACGACCTGTTCGCCCGCCCGCCGGGCGACCAGGCGCTGGACACCACCCGCCTGACCCTGGCCCAGGCGGTCCATAACAGCGCCCGCTTTCCCTACATCAGCCCGGCCGCGCTGGTGTCCACCATCGGCGGCCAGCGCTGGGACTACCTGGTCGACGGCGGCTACTTCGAGAACTCGGGCGCGGCCACGCTCAACGCGATGATCCGCGAGATCCTGACGCTGGGGGTGATCAAGCTCGAACAGCTGGTGGTGCTGGTGATCGAAAACGAGCCGGCCACGCAGTCGCAATGGATCTGCCCGACGGGCGCCCAGTTGCGCGATGCCGCCGCCGGCCCGGCGCCGCGCCCCCTGTCGGTCGGCCTGCGCATGCCCTGGCAGGCGCGCCTGCGCCCCGGCGACAAGGTCGTGCCGCCGGTGCCCGAGCTGTCGCTTCCCTTCTACGCCCTGTACCAGACCCGCAACGCGCGCGCCCAGGCCGCCGAGGAGGAAACCACCCGCCTGCTGGGCGGCTGCGGCGCCGGCCGCGTGGTCGAACTGCGCTACCCCTGGACGCGTGATGCCCGCCAGCCGCCGCTCAGCTGGTACCTGAACGGCGGCACCACGCGGGCCATGGCCGGCATGCTGCAGCGGAAAGAGAGCGAGGCGCCCGAGGTCGGCGCCTTCCTGGCGAACTGGAAGCGGATCCGCGAGACCATCCTGGGCGAAGCCACCCCTTGAGGCCCTCCATTAAGTTGTCATACGTCAGTTGCACGTCGGTATAATCGGCGCTTCCACCCGCACCGCTGTGCTCTTCCGGAAGCCCCATGAAGCAGAACGGCCTGACCTTTCACTCCCCCTTCGCCTTCTGGATCGGCACCCTCGCCATCGTTGCCGGCGTCCTCGCCCACATTCCGATGTTCGTCTGCGCTTCCCACATGGGCTACCGCATGGTCGGCATGCCGATGGATGCGGCGATGCTGGCCGGGATGGCGCTGATTCCACTGGGCCTGGTCCTGGCCGCCTACGGCCTGATGCCCCGCCTCGGGCGCCTGCGCGCGCACGGCGGCGGCCACGCCCCCCTGCAGTTCGAGGTGGCGGACGGCATTCCGCTGAACCGCCGCCACTGGAGCCTGGTCCTGGTGCTGGTGGTGGCCCTCACCATCGACGTCATGAAACCGGCCACCCTCGGCTTCGTGATGCCGGGGATGACCAGCGAATACAGCCTCAGCAAACAGAATGCCGGCTTCCTGGCCCTGGTCGCCCTGACCGGCACCACGGTCGGTTCGGTGGCCTGGGGCATGATCGCCGACCGCTACGGCCGCCGCGCCACGATCCTCCTGTCCGCCCTGATGTTCATCGGCACCGCCATCTGCGGCGCCATGCCGTCCTTCGGCTGGAACCTGGCGATGTGCTTCCTGATGGGCGCCTCGGCCGGCGGCCTGCTGCCGATCACCTTCACCCTGATGGCCGAGATGATTCCGGCGGCCCACCGCGGCTGGCTGCTGGTGGCGTTGGGCGGCATCGGCAACTCGGCCGGCTACCTGGTGGCCGCCGGCGCCGCCAGCCTGCTGGAACCTTCGTACAGCTGGCGCGTGCTGTGGCTGCTGGGCCTGCCGACCGGCGCCGTGATCATCCTGCTCAGCCGCCTGCTGCCGGAATCGCCGCGCTTTCTTGCGAGTAACGGCCTGCATGCCGAGGCACGCGCGGTGCTGGCCCGCTTCGCCGGCAGCATCCGCGATGCGGGCGCTGGCCCGGCCGCGAGCGGCGCGCCGGCGGCGGCCGGCTCCGGTATCGGCGAACTGCTGCGCGGCGGCTATGCGCCGCTGACGATCGGCATGAGCGTGGCCGGCGTGGCCTGGGGGCTGGCGAACTTCGGATTCCTGCTGTGGCTGCCGATGAACCTACGCGCCATGGGCATGGATGCCGCCACCGCCACCTCCGTGCTGGCGCGCGCCGCCTTCCTCGCCCTGCCCGGCACCCTGCTGGTGATCTGGCTTTATCACCGCTGGAGCTCGATCA
The DNA here is from genome assembly GCF_052115005.1 of Massilia sp. 2TAF26. Taxonomy (NCBI): domain Bacteria; kingdom Pseudomonadati; phylum Pseudomonadota; class Betaproteobacteria; order Burkholderiales; family Oxalobacteraceae; genus Massilia; species Massilia sp. 2TAF26. The sequence continues at coordinate 147,695 of NZ_JBFRFV010000009.1, read as the reverse complement.
TGACCCTGGTCGCCTTCATCGCCTTGAGCGCCGCCAGCCTGCTGGCCTTCTTCCTGCTCGGCTGGATGGGCATCGCTTCGACCACCGCCCTGGCGATCGCCACCTGCGCCCTGCTGGTCTCGGCCAGCGGCGTGATCGCCACCCTGATTCCCTACGCGTCGGAGATCTATCCGGTGCACCTGCGCGCCACCGGCTCCGGCGTGATCGCCGCCAGTTCCAAGCTGGGCGGCATCGTCGGCGCCGGCCTCGGGGTGGTGGGACTGTTCGCGGACGTCTCGCTGTCGGCCCTGGTCATCGCCGTGCCGATGCTGGCCGCCGCCGTGTTGCTGGCTCGCAAGGGCATCGACACGCGCGGCCGCCGTCTCGAGGACATCCAGCGCCTGGTGACGGTGGACGCCGCTCAGCGCGCCAGCGCCGGATAGGTAAATGCCAGGAAGTGCACGGCGTTGAGGACGAAGTGGGTCAGGATCGCACCCTCGATGTGCCGCGCGCGCAGGTAGGCCCAGCCATAGAACAGCCCGGCGACGGTCGCCAGCAACACCAGCGGCGCCCCGCCACGCGCGTGCGCCAGGCCGAACAGCACGGCGCTGAGCACCAGTGCCAGCGCGGCGCCGGCGCGCCAGCGTTGCATCGCAGCCGCCATGCGTTCGAGCAGCAGGCCGCGGAAGAAGGCTTCCTCGGTCACGCAGGTGAACAGCAGGTTCATCGCCAGGAAGGCCGCCGAATACGGCGTCCACTTGAGGTCCGGCAGCACATAGCCCAGCGCGAGGCCGACGCCCAGCACCACCGCCAGGGTCGCGAGCGGCACCGGCCACGCGTGGCGCAGCATGGCCAGCCATTCTTCTGCGGTCCGGAGCGGCCGGCAGAACACGCCCATCAGCACGATGCCGGCCACCACGGTGTCGTAGTTCAGGCGCAAGGTCAGCGCCGGCGCACCGCTGGAAAACACGATGCCCTCCGCCAGCACCGGATTGAAGAAGCCCGGCACCCGGTGCAGGGCGAACAGGAAGGCGGACAAGCCGGTCAGCACCAGCAAGGCTGTCCGCAGCCAGGTCTGTTGCGCCTCGCGCGCCTGCCAGGCCAGGGCCGCGAAGCCGCCCACGAACAGCGGCGCCCGCCAGTCCAGGCTGCCGGTGGCGATGCCCGCCAGGCAGACCAGCGCCAGGCCGGTGCACCAGGTCCAGTCGCGCCGGCCGCGGATCGGCGGCGCCCACAGCAGCAGTACGGCCAGGGCCAGGGCGCCGAAACTCGGCAGGATCGCGGAAGACAAGGGCATGGGTCGGAGGGCCGTTATTGTAAATTTGCAAGATTATACGGCCCGCCCGCACCAGCCGACTACCCGACCTTGCTACTCGGCATCGTTCATGTCGTCGTACTCGTTGCCCGGCGCCACGTCGAGCCGTCCGTACAGGCCATGCTGCTCGCCGGCCGGCCCGGCGCTGAAGAACAGCGTGTCGATCGGCTGGTTCTGCAGGCCGTTGCCGAAGGCGATGCCCCACAGGCCGTCGATATGCACGGGCTTGTGGTCCATGCCCTTCAGGCGCCCGACCCAGCGGCCGCTGTCGAGGTCATAGGCATTGATCCTGCCGTCGCCGAAATTCCCGACCAGCAGACGGTTGCTGAACTTGCCGAAGCTGGCCGGCGCCAGCGCCATGCCCCAGGGCGCGTTGAGGGCGCCGTTCGACGCCAGGCGCCGCACCAGGCGGCCGTCCGGGTCGAACACGTCGATGAAGCCGAGTCCGCGTCCCTTCACGTCGTCGTGGCGATCGGCGTCCTGCTTGGCGTAGCTGACGTAGAGGTCGCCATTGATGGCCTGGATGCCGAAGGGGGCGAAGCCCGACGGCATGTTCGGATCGAAGAACGGGCGGTCCGGCAGGGTGACCGGCTTGAAGCTGCCGTCGTAGACGTCGATCTTGCCGTTATGGAAGTCGGTCGCGTATATCAGGGGCCCGCGGCCGTTCGCGCTGACCGCCATGCCCTTGTAGACGGCCTGGCTGGCGCCGTTGTCGATCACTCGCACGGCATGGTTCAGGTCGACGCTCGGTGCCCAGCCGGAAATGCCGCCGTCCTCGTTGACGAACAGGAAGCGGCTCGGTGCCGACACCGCCCCCTTGCTGACGACGAAGGCGGGGCCGCCGTAGAAGACGACGCCGGTCGGGTTGCCGGTCTGCTTGCCGGTGCCGGGGATCGTGACGACCAGGGTCTGGGGTTTGCCGTCGCCGTCGTACAGGGTGGAAAAACCGGTGCCGTTGTCCGCCACCCAGGCCACGCCGAAGGGGTTAAAGGCAAGGCCCCAGGCGTTGATCAGGTGCGCGTCGTTATTTTCAGCGCGGATCTGGCTGCTGTCGGAGACCAGGTTGCGCTGCTTGTAGAATTCGCCCGCCCAGGCGCCTTGCGCGCCGGCGAAGGCCAGCGCGCCGAGCGCACAGGCCAGTGGTGTGGACATCCTCTTCATGATAAGCCCCTCCGGTTGGTCAATGGATTGCCGTCTGGCCCGCATGCGCGGGTTTGACTGGCACCGTTGATACCCGGATCAGGGCCGGTGGTTCACGGCGTCGACCGCAAAAGATCCATTTTAGTTGAAGCGCCCCGCCGCGCCGCCGAGGCTGTAACGGCCGGCGCCCAGCAAGGCCACGGCCACCGCGGCGCCGAGGTACATGCCCTGCAGCTCCAGCGCCCAGCCGCCGGTCTCGTTGAGGGTGAAGAACTGTTTGGTGTGCACCAGCATCAGCGCGACGATCATGTTGATCACGACCACGAGGGCGGCGGCGCGGGTGAACAGGCCGACCAGGATCAGCAGCGGGGCGATCACCTCGCCCACGTAGACCCCATAGCCGACCACATGAGGGATCCCGAGCTTGTCGAGCATGCCGGTAATCATACCAATGCCGCCGATCAGCTTGGAAACGCCATGGAACAGCAGCAGGACGGCGAGCAGCACGCGCAGCAGCAGCTTGCCCTGGTCGTCGGTGGCGGGATGCAGGACGTTCGAGGTTTCCATGGCGATGCCTCCTTTTGTCGAGTACACCACCGGAATCATATCCTGAATCCGCCCGAACTCAAGCGCCGTCCGCGCAGGTGGCCTCATCCAGTACTTGCTGCAGCGCGGCCAGGGTGAAGGGCTTGGGCAGGAAAGACGGTTTGACCGCCAGGCCCGGAGTATCCGGGGCGCCGTAGCCGGATGAGAAGATGATCCGCATTCCCATGCCGCGGTCGGCCACCGTGCGCGCCAGTTCGAGGCCGGTCATGCCGGGCAGCGAATGGTCGGTCAGCAGGATGTCGAACTGTCTTTCGGCCAGCATCTCGAGCGCCTCCTCGGCGCTGCCCGCGCCTTCCACCGCATGGCCGAGCACCAGCAGCAGCTCGGACAGCATGGCGCGGGCGTCCTGGTTGTCCTCGACCACCAGGATGGAGATCGGCCGGGCGGCGCTCGACGGCGCGGCTTCCTCATCGGCAGCCGGAGCCGGAATCGGCGGCGCCGGTTCGAGCGGCAAGGCCGGCGCCGGCGCCGCCACGGCAGCCTCCTTGCGCGCCGCGAACAGCTGGCGGATCTTGCGCGCCAGCTCGTCGCGGCGGTAGGGCTTGCTGATCAGTTCGACGCCCGGATCGAGGCGTCCGCCGTGCACGATGGCGTTCTGCGTGTAGCCGGAGGTGAACAGGACTTCGATGGCCGGCAACATCTGCTTGGCCTGGCGCGCCACCTCGATGCTGCGCACCGGGCCCGGCATGACGACGTCGGTGAACAGCATGTCGACCGGGATGCCGCTCTGCAGGATGGTCAGCGCGCCCTGGCCGTCGCTGGCCTTCAGCACGCGGTAGCCCAGGCCCTGCAGCATGTCGACCACGGTGGCCTGCACCGCCAGGTCGTCCTCGACCACCAGGATGGTTTCCGAGCCGCCCAGCACCGGCGCGTTGCGCAGGTTCGGCAGCTCGACTTCCGGCTGCATCGAGCGCGGCAGGTAGATCTTGATCGTGGTGCCGCTGCCGACTTCGCTGTAGATGCGGATGTGGCCGTTACTCTGCTTGACGAAGCCATAGGCCATCGACAGGCCCAGGCCGGTGCCCTCGCCTTCGCGCTTGGTCGTGAAGAAGGGCTCGAAGGCGCGCGCGATGACCTCCGGCGGCATCCCGCAGCCGGTGTCCGAGATCGCCAGCATCACGTACTGGCCGGGCGCCACTTCCGGCTCGTGCAGGACGTAGTTGTCGTCGAGCATGGCGTTGTTCAGTTCCAGGGTCAGGCGGCCGTCGCCCTTCATGGCGTCGCGCGCGTTGATGGCCAGGTTCAGGATCACGTTCTCGAGCTGGTGCGGGTCGGCCAGGGTGGTCCACAGGCCGCCGGCGACCACGGTCTCGATCTGCACCGATTCGCCGAGCGCGCGGCGCAGCAGGTCGTCCATGCCGCGCAGTACCCGGCCGATATTGGTCGCCACCGGCTGCAGCGGATGGCGGCGCGCGAAGGCCAGCAGCTGGGACGACAGCTTGGCGCCGCGGTCGGCCGCGAAGGCCGCGGATTCCAGGCGGCGCTGGGCCTCGGGATTGCCCGCCAGGGACATCTGCAGCAGTTGCAGGTTGCCGGCGATGACCTGCAGGACGTTGTTGAAATCGTGGGCCACGCCGCCGGTCAGCTGGCCGATCGCCTCCAGCTTCTGCGACTGGCGCAGCTGGGCGTGGGTCTTTTCCAGCTCGGCGGTGCGTTCGCGGATACGCTCTTCCAGCGAGTTGTTCAGCTGGCGCACGGCATCCTCGGCCTCGACCCGCACGTCCATCTCGTGCTGCATGCGGGCATGCGATTCTTCCAGCGCCTTGGCGCGCTCGCCGACTTCGCCGAGCATGCCGTTGAAGGCGTCGACCAGCACGCCGACCTCGTCTTCGGTGGTCTTCGGCACACGGGTCGAGAAGTCGCGCTTGCGCATCGCGCGGTCGACCGCGTCGGTCAGCGCCAGCACCGGCTTGATGATGGCTGCCTGCAGCCAGCTCGACATCAGCATGGCCACCAGCAGGCTGCCGCCCAGCACCGCGGCGAGGATGGACAGGTAGCGCTGCACCTGGGCCATCAGCGGATATTCGGCCTCGACGTAGATCGTGCCGACCAGCTCGCCGTTACGCAGCATCGGCGTGGCGACGTCGATCTTGCCGCCGTCGATGGTCTGGCCGGGGCGCGGCAGGCGCTTCGGCAGGCGCGCCAGGTCCTGCGGGGCCTTGGCATAGCTGGCGAACACCTTGCCGTCCGGGCGGTAGATGGCGGCGGTGACGATCGGCGGCCGCGCGCGCAGCTGCAGCAGGTTTTCCCGGGCCACGCCGGCGTCGTTGAATTCGAGGGCCGGCTTGGTCACTTCGGCCAGGATGTCGGCCTGGGCGCGCAGGTCGTCGGCCCAGCCGGTCTGGTAGTTGTGGACGTCGAGCACCAGCATGGAGGCGCAGGCGACCAGCAGCGCGGTCAGGGTGGTCACCAATACGCCCAGCACCAGCTTGCGGGAGATCGATTGTTTTACGGCGCCGAACATGCTTAATGGTTTCCTTTCACCACATTGGTCGCAACACTGAAGAGTCGCGAATTCAGGTGGATGCCGCTCTGCTCGGCGGCGTCCACGGAGACTTCGAAGCGGACCCGGTCGTCGACGGTCCGGAAGTTGATGATTGCGCCCTGATCCAGCGCGCCGTCAAAGGCGGTGACGGTCAGGATCGCCCGCCCCTTCGCCGGGCGCAGCCACTGGGCCAGCCGGCCGCGTTCGCCGCGCCCGACGAAGAGCATGTGCAGCTGGTTGACGGCGTCGCCCGGCAGCAGGCGCTTGACCACCACGCCGCGGTTGTTGACGCTGCGGCCGGCGGCGATGCGCGCCAGCTCGTCGGCGACGGTGTCGTCGCCGGCCACGCCGATCACGTAGGGACTGTCGGCCTGCGGGAACACGGCCGGCGGCCATTCCGCGTAATTCAGGAATTTGTGCAAGTAGGCCGCCTCGACCTTTTCCTCGCTGGCGACGATGGGAGCGCCGGCCGCGGCGGCACCGGCGGCCGCGCCCAGGCCGGCGCCCGCCAGGCAAACTCCGGCGAGGAAGGCGCTGCTGAACAGGATGCGCAGGGGTCGCACGGCTTACAGGTTCCAGACCAGCTTGAGGAGGACGGCGCGCTCGTAGCTGCTGCGCACGCCGGCCGCGCCGGACTCGGCGTGCCGGGGATCCAGCAGGTTGCGGCCGATCAGGTTCAGCTCGAGGCCCTTGCGGATGCGCCAGCCGTAGCGCAGGTCGAGTGCCGTGTAGGACGGCACGGCCGGCCTGGGCAGCGCGCCGACGTGGCGCAGCGTGACATCCAGCTCCTGGTTGTCCGCCAGGTCGTGCGAGGAGCGCAGCATCCAGTAATGGCTGGGATCGCTGGTGGCGAGGCCGGTGGCGCCACTCAGGTCGCGGCTCTCGGGGTTGACGGCGGTGTCGATGCGCTGCACCACGCCGCCGCCCGAGAGACGCCAGTTCTTGCCGGCCTGCCAGCTGGCCCAGGCTTCGATGCCGCGGGTACGGCCGTCGGCCAGGTTGCGGAACACCGAGCCGCTGCCATGCCGGTTCGGCTCGATGGTGCGCAGCTTGTCGTAGCGGCCGAAGAAGGCGGTGGCCGAATACGATAGCGCCGGCAGCGGCTGGGCGCGGTAGCCGAGCTCGAACACGTTGGCGACCTCGGATTCGAAGTCCGGGCCGCCCGCGATCGCGTATTGCGGCACGCCGCCGACGAGCGCCGGCCGGCTCGGCGAATACAGGTCGCGGTCGATCCGCGAAGGCGCGCGTACCGAGCGTGACAGCGAGCCCCACACCAGGGTCGACGGCTGCGGATTCCAGGCCAGGCGCAGGGTCGGCAGCACCTCCACGCCGGTGTAGTTGTTGTCTTCGAACTTGAGGCCCGCGGTCAGGCGCAGGTTGTCGCGCAGGGCCAACTCGTCCTGGGCGAACAGGTTGGCCCAGTGCAGGTTCAGGTGTCCCGGCAGGAAGCCGAAGGCGGCGCCGTTGTCGACGCGGTCGTGGCCCCAGCGGTAGCCGCCGCCCCAGACCAGGCGATGGCCCTCGCCCAGGCCTACCGCGTGCTGCAGCTGCAGGTCGAGGGTGTCGAGGTGCTCGACGAAGGCCAGCGGCTGGTCGCGTTCGGTATGGTCCCAGTACATCTGCAGGGTCGCGGTCGAGCCGCCGGCGAAACTCCGGCTGAGGCGGCCGAGCAGGTTGGCGCCGCGCACCGCGATATCCGCGGTGCCGGCCTGTTGCAGCTTGCCGTCGTAGACATCGCCCTGCACCGTCGCGCCGCGCGCCGCGTCGCCCCAATCGGCGCGGAAGCCCGCCTGCTGGCGCCGCCAGCCGGTGCGGCTGCGGGCGCCGTTCTCGCGGTCGACGTCGTCGTCGGCGGCGTATTTGCCGTAGACGCGGTAGTGGCCGCCGTTGCCGAGGGCGCCGCCATGGCGCACCGCGCCGTTGCGCTCGTCCTTGCCGGCGCTGGCGCTCACCAGGGTGCCCTGGGTGCCGGCCGCCGATTTGGTGATGATGTTGATGACGCCGTTGACGGCATTCGCGCCCCACAGGGTGGCGCCGGGCCCGCTGATGACCTCGATCCGGTCGATGTCTTCCAGCACCACATCCTGGACGTCCCAGAACACGCCGGAGAACAGCGGCGAATACACGGTCCGGCCATCGATCAGCACCAGCAGCTTGTTCTCGAAGGCGCTGCTGAAGCCGCGCGCCGTGACCGCGTAGTTACGCGCATCGACGCGCGCCACCTGCAGGTTGGGCGCCAGGCGCAGGGCTTCCGGCAAGGTGGCGGCGCCGGCCCGGTGGATCTCGGTGCCGGTGATGACGAAGATCGACGAAGCGGCTCCCGACAAGGCTTCCGGGCGGCGCGACACCGAGGTGACCTGGATGTTGGCCAGCTCTTCCAGGCTGAGGTCGCCGAGATCACGCGGATCGGGCGCGGACGCCTGGGCCCGGGCATCGAAGGCGATCAGGGAAAGGGCGATACAATGCGCCAGCGGGAGCAGTTTAGTTTTACCGAACACGTTTAAACAGCCTGGGCGGAAAATTCGTGCGACATTGTAACGCAATAAATTTCCGCGACACAAACTTATCCTTGTTGTACGTACTGTGTGTATACGGAAACTTCACCAGCGCGCGGCACTTTACCGCCCAGTTCTGGTCGAACTCATGCCCTCTTCCGAAAGGTCGCCGCCATGAACGCCCGTCCCGACATACCGCCCAGCGAGCAGATGCGCGAAGCCAGCGCCTGGCAGGGCGGCATCCCGCCGCGTTACCCCGAATCCAGCGTCGAGCACGCCCACGTCGACCTCGCCCTGAATGCCTGGCTGGGCCGCATGACCGGCTATGTGTCGCCGGCGGCCCTGGCCGCGGCCTGGGAGGACTGGGCAGTCCACCTGCTGCTGTCGCCCGCCAAGCAGATGGAGCTGGCGATGCAGGCCGCCACCAGCGTCGAGGAATGGCTGCGCTACTGCACCGCCGCCCTGCTCGGCAATGGCGAGGAACCGGTGCGGCCGCTGGCCCAGGACAAGCGCTTCAGCGACCCTCCCTGGCACACCTGGCCCTATAACCAGATGAGCCAGGGCTTCCTGCTGACCCAGATGTGGTGGCACCGCGCCACCAGCGGCGTGCGCGGCCTGTCGCCCCACCACCGCGACGTCGTCACCTTCCTCACCCGCCAGCTGCTGGACGGTCTGGCGCCCTCGAACTTCATCGCCACCAACCCGGTGGCGCAGCAGGCCACCCTCGCCAGCGGCGGCGAAAACCTGCTGCACGGCGCCCTGCGCGCGGCCGGCGACCTGCGCCGCGGGCTGGCCGGCACCGCCGCCGTCACTTTTCGCCCTGGCCGCGACGTCGCGGTCACGCCCGGCAAGGTGGTGATGGCAAACCACCTGATCGAGCTGATCCGCTACGACCCGCAGACGCCCCAGGTCCACGCCGTGCCGCTGCTGATCGTGCCGGCCTGGATCATGAAGTATTACATCCTCGACCTGTCGCCGGAGAATTCACTGGTGCGCTACATGGTCGAGCACGGCCACACCGTGTACATGGTTTCCTGGAAAAACCCGGACGCCGAGGACCGCGATCTCTCGCTCGAGGATTACCGGCGCCTCGGCGTGATGGCGGCGCTCGACACCGTGGCCGCCCAGACCGGCGCGGCGAACATCAACGCCTGCGGCTACTGCCTCGGCGGGACCCTGCTGGCGATCGCGGCGGCGGCGATGGCGCGCGACCACGACCGGCGCCTGGCCAGCATGACCCTGCTGGCGGCCCAGGTCGACTTCACGGAACCGGGCGAGCTTTCGCTGTTCATCGACGACAGCCAGGTCGCCTTCCTGGAAGCCGTGATGTGGCAGCAGGGCTACCTCGACACCCGCCAGATGGCCGGCGCCTTCCAGCTGCTGCGCTCGAACGACCTGATCTGGTCGCGGCGGCTGCGCCACTACCTGCTCGACATTCCCGACAAGGACAACGACCTCGCCTCCTGGAACGCCGACGCCACCCGCATGCCCTACCGGATGCACTCCGAATACCTGCGCAAGCTGTTCCTGAAGAACAGCCTGGCCAGCGCGCGCTACATCGTCGACGGCCACGCGGTGGCGCTGACCGACATCCATATCCCGATCTTCGCGGTCGGCACCATGACCGACCACGTGGCGCCCTGGCATTCGGTGTACAAGATCGTGCCGCTGACCGATACCGACGTCACCTTCCTGCTGACCACCGGCGGCCACAATGCCGGCGTGGTGTCGCCGCCCGGCACGCCTAGGCGCAGCTACCAGATCGCTTCGCATGCCCACGACGCCCCGTACGTTGCGCCGGACACCTGGCAGGCGGCGAACGAGCACCACGAAGGCAGCTGGTGGCCGGCCTGGGAGACCTGGCTGGCTGCGCGTGCCGGTCCGCTGACGGCGCCCCCGGCTCCGGTCGAGAGCCTGGGCGACGCGCCCGGCGGATACGTCCTGCAGCCCTGATTCGCAGGCCTCAGCCCCAGGCGAAGCTTTCCAGCTCGTCCGAGATCAGTTGCTGCCCGTGCTCGACCATGAATTCGTGGAAGGAGGCGGCCACCGTCGGGATCGCACGCGCGGCCTTGTGCATCACGTGCCAGTCGCCCTGGACCTTGACGCCCGGCACCCGCAGCACGCTGAGGAGATTATTCCTGACCTCCAGCGTACAGGCGTGCACGGACAGGAAGCCGACGCCGAGGCCGGCCGCCGTCATCTGCTTGATCGCCTCATTGCTCGACAGCTCGGAGCCGATCGCCAGCGGCACGCCTTCGTCCTCGTACAGGCGGTCGATGGCAGCGCGCGTGCCCGAACCGCGCTCACGCACCAGCAGGTTATCGGCGGCGATGTCGTCGAGGCTTACTGCCGCCTTCGCCAGCAGCGGGTGGCCGGGGGCGACGAAGAAGGCCATCGGGTGACGGGCGAAGCGGCTGGCGCTGGTCGGGAATTCGCGCGGTGGCGTGCCCATGATGGCCAGGTCGATCTCGTCGCGGCTCAGCATGCCGATCACTTCCGGCCGTGAACCGACCTGCAGCTTGATGCGCACGTGCGGGCGCCCCGTCGTGAAGCGCACCAGCATCGGCGGCAGCAGGTGTTCGGCGGTCATCACCGCGCCGATGCGCAGGGTACCGCTGGTCACGCCCTTGAGCGCGGCGATCTCGTCGCCCGCCTCTTCCCACAAGCCGAGGATGCGTTCGGCATAGCCCACCAGCAGTTCGCCGGCGGCCGTCATCTGGATGTTGCGGCCCTGGCGGCGGGTCAGCGGCACGCCGGCCGCCTCTTCCAGCAGTTTGAGGTGCAGGGACACGGCCGGCTGCGTGACGTGCATGGCTTCCGCGGCCCGCGAGACGCTCTGGTGGCGCGCGACCAGCACGAGGGCCTGCAATTGCTTGAAGCTGGCAGGATACATAAGCTTTACCTTATCGAAGTCCAAGAAATATTTATTTTTATTTTATCTTGCGCGGCCGTATAGTAAAACCCATCCAGCAACAACGGCTCAGAAAAGGAGATCATCATGACGGCACAAGCGCTCATCTTCGACTTATCCGCATTCGTGAACATGGACACGGACCGCCTGCTGCACGAAGCGGTCGAGCACGGACTGCCCTGCGCCCTGATCTCCGAACTCCCCTACCGCCAGGCCGAGCAGCAGTTGCGCGACCGCTTCGGCGACACTGCCCACCACATCTTTTCGGTCGTGCTGACCGGCGCGGATTTCAAGGAGCGCGGACACAAGTCGCCCTATTCCATCGTGCTGAACCAGCTCGGCGTGCCGCCCGACGAGGCGCTGGCCGTGACGAGCTCGTCGCGCGCCATCGCCGCCGCCCGTACCGCCCGGATCGGCGTGCAGGGCGGCAGCGAAACCCGTCACTGAGCCGCCACTGAGCCGCCACCGAGTCATGGCTGGCCGCCACCGCGCGGCCTTCGCAAACAGGCATCGCCCAACGGCCGTCGAACCAGCGTGTTAAAATCCTGTCTTCGGGAAAACCTCGCTTGGATGGCCGTATCGACGATTGACTAGTATCACCCTCGACTTCCCCCGCTCCGCAAAGACCAGGGCCGCATCAGCACACTGATCGCGCGCCGCAATTCATTACATATCCGACAAGCTTCGGCCAGGCTTCGTATCGCTTCGCAGCCAGGACGACACAAAAACGGACCATGTTTAACTAACTGGTTAGTTATCTGCCAGCCTGGCGAACGGGGCCTGCCGCACAGGCGATACGAATCGACGCGTCCCCTCCTCCGAGGCTGAACGAACAACGCTTGATTGCATGGTTAGTTCTTGGAGAATTCGTAATGACTAAAAATGAAACCCCTCCTTCGACAGGGCTGAAGGTGTGGTGTGGTTTACTAGGCCTGGTATTGCTGGCCACCGGCCTGTTCTTCGCCGTCGGCGGCGCCAGGCTCGCCTCGCTGCACGGCAGCTGGTACTTCCTGGTCGCGGGCCTCGTCATCGTCGCGGCCGCCGTCCAATTCCTGCGGAAGAAGCCGTCCGCGGTGGTCGTGTACGGCGCGGCCTTCGCCGGCACCCTGGTCTGGGCGCCGCTCGACGCCGGCATCGACTTCTGGCCGCTGGTCTCGCGCCTGATGCTGCCGACCGGCCTGATGGTGCTGGCCCTGCTGACCTGGCCGTCGCTGCGCAGGCGCGCCACCGGCCAGGCGGCGGGCAAGGCCGCCTACGGCCTGGCGCTGCTGCTCGCGGCCGGCATGGCGCTCGCCTTCGTCAACATGTTCCAGCCGCATCCGACCGTCGCCTTCCAGGGCACGCCCACCCCGCTGGTACCGGTGGCCCCCGGCCAGGCGCAGAAGAACTGGAGCAACTACGGCAACACGCCGGGCGGCAGCCGCTTCGCCGCACTGGACCAGATCACCCGCGACAACGTGAAGAATCTGCAGCTTGCCTGGACCTTCCACACCGGCGACACCCCGATCAGCCCCACCGGCAATGGCGCGGAAGACCAGGAAACTCCGCTGCAGATCGGCGACCGCATCTATTTATGCACGCCGCATAACAACGTCATCGCCGTCGATGCGGACAGCGGCAAGAAGATCTGGGAGCGCGCCATCAACGCGCAATCCCAGGTCTGGAACCGCTGCCGCGGCCTGGCCTATTTCGATGCCACGCAGCCCCTGGTCCAGCCGACCGTCGCCGGCGCGACCCCGGTCCCGGCGGCCACGGTGCCAGCCGGCGCCAACTGCCGGCGCCGCCTGCTGATGAATACCATCGACGCCCGCCTGGTCGCCATCGACGCCGACACCGGCGCCATGTGCGAAGGCTTCGGCAGGGGCGGCTTCGTCGACCTGAAGGCAGGCCTCGGCGCCGCCGACGATCCGAAATACCAGCTCACCTCCGCCCCGACCCTCGCCGGCACCACGGTGGTGGTGGGCGGCCGCGTGGCCGACAACGTCCAGACCGACATGCCGGGCGGCGTCCTGCGCGGCTTCGACGTCATCAGCGGCCGGATGCGCTGGGCCTTCGACCCCGGCCACGACGATCCGAACGCGCAGCTGGCGCCGGGCCAGACTTTCGCCCGCAGCACGCCGAACTCCTGGGCGCCGATGTCCTACGATCCGGCAATGAACACCGTCTTCATCCCGATGGGCAGTTCCTCGGTTGACCTGTGGGGCGGCAACCGCACGCCGCTGGACCACCGCTACGCCACTTCCATCCTCGCGCTGGATGCCAGCACCGGCAAGGAGAAATGGGTCTACCAGACCGTGCACAACGACCTGTGGGACTTCGACGTGCCGATGCAGCCCAGCCTGGTCGACTTCCCGGCCAGGGACGGCTCGACCAGACCGGCCGTCGTGTTCGGCTCGAAGTCCGGCCAGCTCTTCGTGCTCGACCGCCTGACCGGCAAGCCGCTCACCCGCGTCGAGGAACGCCCGGTCAAGACCGCCGGCATCCAGCAGGAGCAGTACTCGGCCACGCAACCGTTTTCAAGCGGCATGCCGCAGATCGGCGCGGACACCCTGAAGGAGTCGGATATGTGGGGCGCGACGCCCTTCGACCAGCTGATGTGCCGCATCAGCTTCAAGTCGATGCGCTATGAAGGCCTGTTCACGGCGCCGGGCACCGACGTCTCGCTCAGCTTCCCGGGCTCGCTGGGCGGCATGAACTGGGGCAGCCTGTCGGTCGACCCGAACCATCACGTCATCTTCGTCAACGACATGCGCCTCGGCCTGTGGGTGCAGATGATCCCGCAGCAGCATGACGCCGGCCCGGCCGGCAATGGCGGCGAAGCGGTCAACACCGGCATGGGCGCCGTCCCGCTGAAGGGCACGCCGTATGCGGTGAACAAGAACCGCTTCATGTCGCCGCTCGGCATTCCCTGCCAGAAGCCGCCCTTCGGCACCTTGTCCGCAGTCGACCTGAAGACCCGAAAGATCCTGTGGCAGGTACCGGTCGGCACCGTGCAGGACACCGGCCCGATGGGCGTCAAGATGCGCATGAAGATGCCGGTCGGTATGCCGACCCTCGGCGGCACCCTGGCGACCCAGGGCGGCCTGGTCTTCATCGCCGGCACCCAGGACTACTACCTGCGCGCCTTCGACAGCGCGACCGGCAAGGAAGTCTGGAAGGCGCGCCTGCCGGTGGGCAGCCAGGGCGGGCCGATGAGCTATGTATCGCCCAGGACCGGCAAGCAATACGTGCTGATCTCGGCCGGCGGCGCACGGCAATCGCCGGACCGCGGCGATTACGTCATCGCTTATGCGCTGAAGCACTGAATTATCGAGGTAACTGATGCAACTCATTCATGAATTTCGGCGCCTGCACATCTGGCGTCCGGCCTCCTGCGCCACCCTGCTGGCCATGGCAGCGCTTTCTCCGATGGCGTCGGCTGCCGACGAATCCACCCTGACCGGGGACTGGGGCGGCGCGCGCGCCCGGTATCTTGACGCCGGCGTGAACTTCCGGGGCGATTATGTCTCCGAGACCTTCGCCAACGTGAGTGGCGGCCTGAAGCGCGGGAGCACCTATGCCCAGCAGCTGCGCCTCGGCGCCGATGTCGACATGGGCCGTCTTGCCGGCTGGTCCGGCGCCACGCTCCACCTCACCATCAACGACCGGCGCGGCGCGGGCGTGTCCGCCGATTACATCGGCAACCGGCTGCCGGTCCAGGAAGTCTACGGCGGTCCCTACACCCGCCTGAGCGAGGCCAGCTATGAGCAAAACCTGCTTGGGGACCGGCTGAACCTGCGCCTCGGTTACTTCGCAATGGGCAATGACCTCGGCGGCATGGCGATCGGCTGCCAGCTGGTGAATGCGGCCTTCTGCGCCCACCCGCTTTCTCTGTCGGGCAATAGCGGCTGGTACAACTATCCGAATGCGCGCTGGGGGGCGGCCGTCCGCTACAGCTTGGGCCCGGAGCTGCTGTTCCGCACCGGCCTGTTCCAGGACAATCCGCGCCTCGGCGACAGGCGGAACGCCTTCCGGCCTTTCGCCGCCGGCACGGCCGGCGTGATGCTGCCGCTGGAGCTGGAATATGCACCCGGCAGCGCGCCGCACGGCGATGCACTGCCCGGCCATTACAAGCTCGGCGTCTTCTACGATACGGCGGACGCGAAGCGGCAGGGCGAAGCGGGCACGGTGAACGGACGCTACGGCGTGTACCTGCTGGCGGACCAGATGATCCTGCGCGACGGTCATGGCGGCCGCGGGCTGTCGGTGTTCGGCCAGTTCACGGCGAACCCGCGGGCCTCGGCCCAGATCACGCGCTGGGTTGCGGCCGGCCTGGTCAAGACCGGCACCTTTGCCGGCCGGGATACGGATACGGTGGCGCTGGGCCTGGTGCATGCGCAGGTCAATCCTCGACTGCGCGAGGTAGCGGCCCTCTCGAACCTCGATGACGGCGGCTATGCCGCGCCGCCGGCCGGCGAATCCGTGGTGGAACTGAGCTACGGTGTGCAGCCGCGGCCCTGGCTTGGTGTGCGGGCCGACGTCCAGTACGTCGTGCAACCCGGCGCCTTCAGCTACCGCTCGACCCGGAATGCGCTCGCGGTCGGCACCCAGCTGAAGCTCGCCTTCTGACCGGCTAAGCCCTTACGGCGCGCAGGACCGTGTCGATCACGGACGCGCGCCGCGCCGCATGCACCTCGGGCGCACCGAGGTCGCGGTCGAAAATGAAGCTGAAGGTATGACGGTTCGACACGTTATAGAAGGACAGCGCGCTGATCGTCATGTGCAGGTCGACCGGATCGACGTCGGCGCGAAACACGCCATCGGCGATGCCGCGCCGGCACAGGCTTTCCAGCACCGTGATCGCCGAACGGTTGATCGCACGCAGTTCCGGAATCTTGCGGATGTACTCGCCGTGGTTGATGTTCTCGCTCATCACCATGCGGATGAATTCGGGATGCGCGGCATGGACATCGAAGCTGGCGCCGACCAGTGCGCGCAAGGCGTCCACCGGCGGCAGGCTCTCGAGATGGAAGTCGCCCTCGATCTGGCGGAAGCGGCGATAACTCTCTTCCAGCGCGGCGACATACAGATCCTCCTTGCTACCGAAGTAGTAGTAGATCATGCCCTTGTTGATCCCGCTTTCGGCCGCGATGGCGTCGATGCGGGCGCCGCTCAGGCCGCGCCTGGAGAATTCCTGGAGCGCGACGTTGAGGATCTTGTCGCGGGTGCCTTCTTCCTCTTCCCCGGGGATGGCGTTCTTCGATCGGCTGGCTTTCGTCATCGAGCTATTCTAAACGATCGCGCACCCAGCGAGCGTGGCGTATGCGGCATCGACGTCTTCGACCTGGACCGAGATGATCACGCCCTGCGGCTCGCGCTGGAATTCCCTCAGGGCTTCAGATAGGCATAGCCTTCCTGGTACTGCAGGCGCGCCACTTCCGCCACGCCCGAAGGCACGATGGTCGCTTCCGGCATGACGCGCTTGCGATCGATCTTGCGCGCCTCCAGGGTGTTGTTGCACACCCTGAATTTGACGTTGCGGTTCGACAGTTCCTGGACCACGGCATCGTAGGGATTGCCGTTCTTGTCCTTGGCCTCCTCGAGCAGGAAGTCGATGCCCGGGCCATGGGCCACCACGACGATCTGCGCCTTCGGGCTGGCGTTCAGGTGGTTGCGGATATTCCCCATCGCCGCCATCGCCGTCGACGAATCGTTGATGTGATAGACGACCTTCTCTTCGCGTCCGCCGGCGGCGCCGACGGCGGCTGCGACGACGGCCAGGCACAGCACCGCGGCGATTGCTCGGAATAGCTTCATGGGATGCTCCTCAACGTTGTGGCGACGGTTTCGGGTTCGGTTCCAGGCTTTCCTTCTCCATCAGGAGGAAGGTGCCATAGGCATTGAGCCGGTTGGCCTGCTCGAATGCAGGATAACCCGCGTAGGCGCTCCAGTCGACTTTTGCGTAGGCTTCGTCGAAGGAGTTCAGGTCGGCCACCGCCTCGCCCATGGTCTTGCGCAGGAATAGCAGGTAGGAGCGGGTCAGGTCGAGATCCTTGCGCGGGTCGTGCGAGACCTCGCCATGCCCCGGCACCACGACCGCCGGCGCCAGCGCCAGCATGCGGTCCAGCGCCGCCAGCCAGATGCGGCTGTCGGCATCGCCGACGAAGGGCAGCCGGCCGGTGAAGAACAGGTCGCCGGCGAACAGCAGCCTGTCCTCAATGACGCTGAGCATGATGTCGTCCGGCGCGTGTGCGCCGCCGGCATCGATGATCCTGAAGTGGAGCCCGCCCATCTCGAAGGCGATCGGCCTGCCGTCGGCGAAGCTCAGCCAGCGGTCGGCCGGCAGCAGGCGGGTGCGTTCGTCGACCCAGGGCTTGAGCGCTTCCTTGCGCTGGGCCAGCCGCAGGGCCGCCGTATCCGAGGCCAGGTAGGCGCGGCCGTTCTGGTGCGCCCAGATCTCGGCGCCGGCGGCCTTGAAGGCTTGCAGCCCATAGAAGTGGTCGGCGTGGTAGTGACTGACGATCACGCGCCGGATCGGCTGCGAGGTGACGCCGCGGATCGCCTTCACCATCGCCTCGCCCAGGGCCGGGGTGCCGAGCGCGTCGAACACGAGCACGCCGTCGCCGGTGACGACGAAACCGGCATTCGACATGAAGCCCTTGTTGTCGCTGCCCGCCACGCCCGGCTGGCCGTGGAAGAACCAGGCGTGCGCACTGACCTTGATTGGCGTGAGTACCGGCGGCTGGGGCGGCGCAGCCGCGGCGCTCCGGACCAGGCCGATCAGTACCAGCGGCAGCAGCCATGCGCGACGCAGCCACGCCGACATCATCTGAAACAAGCGCATTCCCCACTCCTCCCGCGCACCGGCGCGATGTCAAGATGTTCGTTCACCGTTTTTCCGCCAGCGCGCGGCGCGCCGTGGCCAGCGTGTCGTCGAGGTAGGCGCCGTACATGCCGGCGACGTCGCCGCCTTCGAGCACCGGCGCCAGCTGCCGCCCGCGTCCATCCAGCACCAGCACGCTGGGCGCCACGCGGATGCCGTAGCGCTTGCCCAGGGCGCTGCCGGAACCGGCTTCGCCGTCGAAACCGCGCAACGGCGCGGCCGACGACAGGTCGGCTTCGCGCACCAGCGGCCGCTCGCCGGCCGCGCCTTCGCGCGCCAGCGGCAGCAGGTAATGACGGCGCACCACTTCGCAGTAGGCGCAGCCCGGCAGCGAGAACAGGATCACCAGCGGCACGCCGCGCCGCAGGGCCGTGCGGCCGTCGCTGGCAAGATCGTCTGCCGCCGGCAGCGTGGCCCGTGCGGGCTCCGCATGGGCGACGCACGTCAGCACGGCGCATGCCAGCGCCGTTGCCACCCTGATCGTCGCCGCCATCGTGAACCCTCGCACGGCGGCTAGGCCATGATGCCGGGATTGCCCTGCAGGCCCACCAGGCGCGGCGTATTCAGCTTGCGCGGCGAGACCGTCTTCTTCGACCTGAGCCACTGCGCCACCACGTTCCACACCGGCTCGCCCGAGGCGCCCTCGGCCACCGGCGCCCAGCCGGCCACCTTGTAGGTCTTGCCCGCCTCGACCGGCTTGCCGTTCAGGCGCATGTCGCGGATGCGCGAGCCCATCGGCGCCGCCGGGTCGATCGCATAGCTCATCCCGCCCACCCGCACCATGTCGCCGCCCTGCTGGTAGTAGGGATCGGGATTGAACAGGTTGTCGGCCACGTCCTCGAGCACGGTCTTGATGGTCGCGCCGCTCATCTCGGTCAGGGTGCTGTAGGAATAGGTGGTCGCGGTCTGGTCCATCAGGTGCTCCATCAGGATCGGACTGTCGGGCAGCAGCGTGGTGCCCCAGCGAAAGCCCGGAGAAAAGGCCAGGTCGGCGCCCTTCACTTCCATCAGCGCGTCGACGATCAGCTGGTCGAAAGTGCCGTTGAAGTTCCCGCGCCGGTACAAGGTGCCCTCGGTCAGCGCCAGCTTCTCGTTCAGCTGGGCTTCATACGGCGCACGGACCTTCTTCACCAGCGCGGCCATGTCGCGGTCGGGCGGCAGGAAGTTCGAGAATACCGGCAGCAGGCGGTACTGGAAGCCGCGCACCTGGCCGTCGCGCACGTCGAAGTCGAGTACCCCGAGGAACTTGCCGTTGCTGCCGGCATTCGTCACCAGGGTCTTGCCGCCGCCGTTGGCCACGACCACCGGCACCGGCACGCCGTCGTGCGTGTGCCCGCCCATGATGGCGTCGATGCCGCGCACCCGCGACGCCATCTTGATGTCGACGTCCATGCCGTTGTGCGACAGGACCACCACCAGCTTCGCACCCTTGGCGCGCGCCTCGTCGACCATCTTCTGCATGTTCTCTTCCTGGATGCCGAAGCTCCAGTCGGGCACCATGTAGCGCGGATTGGCGATCGGCGTGTAGGGAAAGGCCTGGCCGATGATCGCCACCGGCACCCCGTTCATCTCCTTGACCACATAGGGGTCGAACACCGGGTCGCCGAAGTCGTTGGTCTTGACGTTCTGCGCCACGAAGTCGACCTTGCCCTTGAAGTCCTTGCCGACGATTTCCTGCACCCGCTTGTCGCCCAGGGTCATCTCCCAGTGCGCGGTCATGACGTCCACGCCCAGCTGCAGGCAGGCGTCGACCATGTCCTGCCCCTTGGTCCAGAGCGCGGTGGCGGAGCCCTGCCAGGTGTCGCCGCCGTCGAGCAGCAGCGCACCGGGTCGCCCGGCGCGCATCTTCTTCACCAGTGTCGCCAGGTGCGCGAAGCCGCCGACCTTGCCGTAGCTGCGCGCCGCCTGCTCGAAGTCGAGCGCCGTGAAGGCGTGCGCCTGCGCCGAGCGCGCAGGCATGCGGACCTCCTTCAGCAGCGCTTCGCCGACCAGGTGGGGCATGCGCCCGGCCGCTTGGCCGAGGCCGATGTTCACGCTCGGTTCGCGAAAATAAACCGGCATCAGCTGGGCATGGCAATCCGTGAAATGCAGGAAGTGCACATTGCCGAAGCGCGGCAGCTCGTACAGCGCGTCCGGCCGCGGGGCCGCGAGCGCGGACTTCGCATCGAGCAGCATGCCGCCGGCCGCGGCGATCCCCAGCAGTTGCGCGAATTCGCGTCGATTCATACCCATCGATCTTCCTCCGACCCTGACTTCATTGGTTCACCGGCGACGCCGGGTCGAGCAGCAAGGCCACCACGTCCTTGATCTGCGCCTCGCTCAGGATGCCGTTGTGGCCGAAGCGCGGCATGTTCGAGCAGGCGGTATAGGCCTGGGCGTTGTAGATCTTGCCCCAGGTGTACTTGACGATCTCCTCGCTGTTCCCGCGCAGCTTGCCGTACTGGTAAAGGCTCGGCCCGATGTTACCGAAGGAGATCTCCTGCTTCGTGATCTGGTGGCAGGCGTAGCAGTTGCCGCCGTTGATGCCGCCGATCGCATCCGACGACTGCATGCCGCGACCGTTCTGGGCGATCTTCTCGCCTTCCTGCCAGCTGCCGAGGTAGTTGCCGTCGGCCGGCGGGCGGATGGTCTTCTGCTGGGCAGACTCGATGCGGGTCGCCACCTCGGCCGGGCGCTCCTGCGGATACTGGCTGCACAGCTGCTGGGCTTCGTCGCGCTCGGTCACGCGTTCGAGCGTGGCCGGGCCTTTCGAACGGAAGTCCTGCTTCAGCAGCGCCAGCGCGCTCTGTCCGGCATCGGACCCGGCGGCAACGGTGGCGCAGCCCGCCACAACAGCGGCGCCGGCCAGCGCGCCCAGGGTTCTTGCGAAGATGCTCATGCTGCCCTCCTATCGTTTCAGTGCCGGGCCGGCGTAGACGCCGCCGTTCGCGTTCTTCGCCAGGAACATCGTGATCGCGGTGATCGCATCCGATGCATACAGGGGTTCCGGGAAGCGCTGCTGGCGGAAGCAGTCGTACAACCGGTGCTGCATGGTGCGTACTTCTCCCTGCGAGACGCGGTAGGCCGGCCAGGTCGTATAGGCCGCCTGGGCATTGGCTTTATCCAGGATGTTCGGCAGCTCCTGCAGGCGGATGCGCTGGCCGGTGGTCGAATGGCAGGTGGCGCAGGCGAAGTCGTGGGCGCCGCCGCGGTAGAAGAACAGCTGCCTGCCGGCCTCGTAGGCCTGCTTCTCCATCGGATGATTCGTCGACACGGCCATGGGGACGCCGCGCGACTCGGAGGTGATGTAGGCGACCAGGGCCTCGATGTCCGACTGCTTGCCGGTCGAGCCGAAAGGCACCCTGGTGGCCTCGGCCAGGCTCAGTCCCTGCAGGGTCATGCGGCAGTACACCAGCCGCTGCTCGAGGTCCATCACCTTGCCCACGTCCTTGAAGTAGCGCGGCAGCTCGGCATAGGCCCCCTTCAGCATGCCCGGCCCCTTGCCGAAGTCGCACTGCTCGAGCGAGACCTTGTTCGGTCCCGCCTTTTTCTTCCACAGCTCCTCGCCGCGCATCTCCCACAGCTCGGCGGGATTGCCGTCGGCGAGCATCTGCCGGTACTTTGCGATCTCGTCGGTGGCCGACGATTGCGCCAGCGCCAGCGCGCACACTGCCTGCAGCGGCAAGGCGACGCAAACGAAACGTAGGATCCTCATGCCTCTCTCCTCCTGGTATGGCCTGCGCAGTCTGCGCCGCGCTCACCTGTTTTTAGCTGATGGTGCTTTCATCGGTGCGGGTGTCGCCGGCGGTGTCGACCCAGGTCACGCTGACCTTGTCGCCCTTGGCGGCGCCCTTGACCTTGAAGGACAGGAAGGGATCCTTCGACACCGAAGGGCCGAAGTTCGCATCCAGCACCACCTTGTCGTTGACCTTGGCCACGAGGGTCTTGATGAAATGCGCGGGGATCGTCTTGCCGCCCGCGTCCTTGCGCTGCCCGGTCTCCATGTCGTGCCGCATGAGGACCTTCACTTCGGCCGTGTCGCCGGTGATACTGGCGCGAATACGCATTGGGTCTGCCATGTTCTCTTCCTTTCTCTATGTCCTGCCATGTCCTGCCGGGAGCTCAGCCGCCGCAGCCGCCGAGGGTGACCTTGATTTCCTTGCTGGCGACCAGCCATTTGCCGTCGGCGCGCACCAGGGCATGGACGTTGGAAGTCGCGCCCATCTTGACCCGGGTGGTCACGGCCGGCTCGGTACCGGCGGGGAAATTGAAGCTGGCCGACATGGCGCTCGGATTCTTCTCGACCAGGATGGCCATGAAGTCCGTGTTCGGCGCGCGGCTGGAAATCGACACCGGCACCACGGCGCCGTTCTCGGCGATGTCCGGACCGGTGATGGTCACGTCCTGGCTGACGGTGAACTTGTCGCCGCCGAGCTCCTTGACCGCCGCCTCCAGGCTCTTGGCGTCGAATACCTTCTGGCTCCATTCCGCCGCGAAGACGTCGGCGGGCTTGAGCAGGCCGGCGGCAAAGGCGGCCCCCAGCACCGAGGTGATGCGCATGATGTTGCGTCGCTGTTGATTCATACGGTTCTCCGTTTGTTGAGTGTCACTTCACCTGCGCCATGTAGCCGGCGAGGCGATCCTTGTTCATGACGAAGGACTTCGACAGGGTCTCGGCCTGGCCCTTGGCCTCGGCCAGGTTGACCGGCTTGCCGACCTGGATGACGCCGGCCATGCCCATGATCTTGTGCGGATCGCACACGTAAAGGTACACCCCTTCCTGGTCGAGCTTCACCGAGATCTCTTCGTCCGGCCTGCCCTTCCACGGCGTGGCGCCGGCCGGCACCAGCACCGAGGCGCTGTTGTGCGAGGGGTCGACCTTCACGAACTTGACGGTATCGCCCTTGGCGACGCGCAGGAAGCCGGGTTCGAACACCATGCTGCCGTCCTTGCCGGTGTTGAGCATCCTGACCTGGTGATCGGCCGCCATGGCGCCCGCACAGGCGAGCGACAGGGCGATGCCGAGAACTGCATGTTTCATATGTGCTCCATCTCCAAGTTGAACTTGCTACAGCTTCATTGCGGGGCGAGGATCCACCCCACCAGGACCTTCAGGTCCTCGTCCTTCACGTGGTCCTGGGCCGGCATCGGGATCGGGCCCCAGCTGCCGGTGCTGCCGTTCCTGATCTTCTCCACCAGGCGCACGGATGCGCCGGGATCGTCCTTGTATTTGGCGCGCACCGACATGAAGCTGGGCCCCACTACCTTGCTGTCGACGCCATGGCAGGCCAGGCAGGCATTGGCCTGGAATGCCGCCGGCGGCGCCGTGGATGCGGTGCTGGCCATGGCCACGACCGGCGCCGCGGTGCCCTCGCCCAGCCTGGCCGGCGCCGGCCGCGTGGTATCAACGCCGCGGGTGGCGCCGAAGGCACGCGTCTGCAGGGCCAGGTTGCCGTGGGCGTTGCGCGATGCTTCCGGCAGTGTCGAACGCGGGGCCGGATCGGCCGGGCAGTTCTTCATGCAGGCCACGCTGTGCACGTCGGGCTTGCCCTTGATGTCCCACATGCCGTGATTGGTGGTCATCCCGTTCCGGTTCGGCATGCGCTGCTGGGCCTGGGCGATCGTCGCATCGGACAGCACGAAATCGTCGGGTACGATCTCGCCCATGTTCAGCAGATAGGCGGTGACGGCGTACACCTCGTCGGTGGTGAGCGACTTCGGCGCGTTCCACGGCATGGCGCGGTTGATGTAGTCCCACAGCGTCGACACGGTCGCCACTTTCATCAAGGTGGTCTTCTGCGGCTGGCGGCCGTTGACCAGGGCGGCGACCCGGCCGCTCCTGCCGTCTTCCGCCGTCGTGCCGCCGACCAGCGGCGTGAACACCTCGTTCGATTCGCCGAAGGTGCCGTGGCAGGAAGCGCACTTGCCTTCCCAGACCGCCTGGCCGGCGGACACACTGCCCGAACCCTTGGGCAGGCCCTTGAAGTCGGGGCGGACGTCGATGTCCCAGGCCGCGATCTCCTTCGGCGTGGCGGTGCGTCCGAGGCCGGTCAGCGGGCCTGCGATGGCGGCAGCGGCAACGACAGCAGCGCCGGCCACCGCGATCGCGGCAGCGGTCTTAATAAACCTGGACATTCGCCACCTCCCCCGATGCCGCCACCTGCCACGACTGGATGGCATTGTTGTGATAGATGGAGCGCGTGCCGCGCACCGCGCGCAGCTCGTTGATCTTCGGCTGGACATAGCCGGTGTCGTCGATTGCGCGCGACTGCAGCACGGCGGGCGCGCCGTTCCATTCCCAGTCGATGTTGAAGCGCGTCAGGGCCTTGCTCAGCACCGGCGTCTCCAGGCGCGCGGTGCGCCAGTTGCGGCCGCCGTCCACCGACACGTCGACGCGCCTGACCTTGCCGCGGCCGGACCAGGCCAGGCCGGTGACGTTGTAGAAGCCCGTGCCGAGCAGGCGCTGGCCGGCGGACGGCGTGGTGATCACCGACTTGCACTCCTGGATCGAGGTGTACTGGCGATAGCTCCCGTCCGGCATCGCGTCCATGTAGTGGATCGCCTCGTCCTTGGTGGCGTAGGGCTGGTCCCCGACCTCGATGCGGCGCAGCCACTTGACCCAGGACACGCCCTGGATGCCCGGCACCACCAGGCGCAGCGGATAGCCGTTCTCCGGGCGCAGCATCTCGCCGTTCATGCCCCAGGCGACGATCACGTCGTCGAGCGCGCGGTCGAGCGGGATGGTGCGCGTCATCGACGAGCCGTCCGCGCCTTCGGCCAGGACGACACGGGCGGTCCGCTTGTCGTAGCCGCAATCTTCCAGCAGGACCGACAGCGGCACGCCGGTGAACTCGCTGCAGCTCAGCATGCCGTGCGAGTACTGCACCGACGGCACCGCCACGTTGCCCCACTCCATGGCCGTGTTCGCGCCGCATTCGATGAAGTGGATGCGCGAGACCGAGGGCATGCGCATCAGGTCGTCCATCGTGTAGACCTTGGGATTGCGCACCAGGCCGTTGATCATCAGGCGGTGCCCGGTCGGATCGATGTCGTGCCAGCCCTGGTGGTGGCGCTCGAAGTGCAGGCCGGAAGGCGTGATGATGCCGAACAGGCCCTGCAGCGGCGTGAACGCGACCGAGGCCGCCGAGACGCGGGTCAGGCCGGGCGATTCGCGGCGCTGCAGGTTGGCTTCGTACCTTGAAGGCAGGCCATAGGGCATGGCCGCGACCGGCCGGCCGAGCGTGCGCGAATGTTCCGGCAAGCTCAGGATGTGCGGATCGCCATCGCCGCTCACGGCCGGGCGTTCCTGGCCGAGCGCGCCGCCGGCGGCCATGGCGGCGCTGGCCGCCAGGAAGCTACGGCGCAGGAAGCCTCGCCGCTGCTCGTCCAGTCCCTGGGTGTTGATCTCGTCGATCAGCTCCCGGTCGAGGAAATTCTCGGGCGCCTTCACGACACGGCCAAATCTGCGTACAGGTTTATCCATCCTCTGTTCCGTTCCGGTTGATGATGCATTACCAACTGCACATATAGTCATATGCGCATATCGCTACATGCGCATATACGCATTAAATCAATGCCTTGCCTGGCGCTTGCGCGCCCTCGCCTTATGCGTCCGTGGACATGAAGTGTTCGATTGCAGCCTGGTCGATGCGCCGGCTCTTCTTCACTTTCTCGGCCATGTGGGTGCACACCGTTCGGCAGAGTTCGATCGTGTTCTGGTCTTCGATGCGGTAGTACACCTGCGCGCCTTCCTTGCGCCTGCCGAGGATGCGGGCACGGTAGAGCATGTTCAGCTGGCGCGAAATATTTGCCTGGGTGGCGCCGAGTTCGCTGACGATGGTGCCGACCGGACGCTCGCCATTGCACAGCGCGTGCAGGATCTTCAGGCGGGTCGGCTCCGACAGCAGGAAAAAGTAGTTCGACACCTGCTCGAATACTTCGGCCATTTCCGTGTTGTCGAGATCGGGGTCCATGTGTTCGTATTCATCTATGCGTGTATGCGCATATAACCATCACATTGGCACTATCGCAAGAACTTTCGATATTGCATCGCCACATACGGGAATCAAAATTCGCCCGCGGCGCCACGATCGAGCATCTTGAGCATGGTCTTGCGCACCCGCAGCACGGACTGCTGCAGGTCCGGCGGCATCGAGCGGCCAAGGCGGAGCAGCACATCCATATTCATCGCGTAGATCCACAGGCCGTCGTCCTGTTCGACCACCGCAATCCGGCAAGGCAGGAAGGCCGACATGGCGGGACTGAAATCGACGATCGCGCGCGCGGTAGAGGGATCGCAATACGAGTAAATCTTCAGGAATTTTTGCTGCTGGCCGGAGCGGACGGCCAGCTCCCTGGACAGGAACAACTCGCCTACCGGCCGCAGATTGTCTTCGGCGGCCACGCTGGCGAAGGCTTCCTCGACTTCCTTGGGCGATATGCCTGGCGCGACCTTGCGCGACCAGGTGGTTGCCGCGGCGATGTCGCCATTCGCGTCCGCCCAACGGCCTGCGACCCTTGCCGCTTCGGCGGTGGTGCCCGGCTGGGCGTTGGCGAGGACTTGAACGGTCTTGCACCCTGTGATGCTCGAAATGAGGCAAAGGGCGAACAGGAGGCGGGATGCGAAGGCTGGCATGTGGCTTTACGCAGCTAGAAAGTTGCATAGAGGATAAACGCCGGGGACGGGTGATGCAAGCTTTGCGCCTGGGCAGCGCAGAAACAAAAAGGCCGGCAAATCTGCCGGCCTTTCCGATGAATCCTGGTGGGAAGTGCAAGTTTCGAACTTGCGACCCCTGCAGTGTGAATGCAGTGCTCTACCCCTGAGCTAACCTCCCTGTTTTGCTGCTTTTGCTGCGATTGCATCGCTGCAATGACGAGCATTATAGGGGGAGTTTTGCGTTTTGTCACCCCTGCGGAGAATATTTTCTCCAAACACATTCTCCCTTCACCCCTTTGTCGAGTGCGGCCAGCACGCTCTCGTGCTCGGCGAGCTCGTCCTCGGCAGCCGACACCACGAGGATGTCGCCCAGCGGGACGGCTTCCAGCTGCGCGCCGCCGCCGGTCTCTTCGATCTCGACGTCCATCGACAGCATGTTCTGCCCGCGCGTCATTGCCAGGTAGACGTCGGCCAACAGTTCCGAGTCCAGCAGTGCGCCGTGCAGCTTGCGGTGGGCGTTCGAGATGCCGTAGCGGTCGCACAGCGCGTCCAGCGAGTTGCGCTTGCCCGGGTGCAGTTCCTTCGCTTGCACCAGGGTGTCGATCACGCTGGCGCAATGGTTGACGAAGGGCGGCAGGCCAATGCGCTCGAATTCGTGGTTCAGGAAGCCGAGGTCGAAGGGCGCGTTGTGGATGATGATTTCCGCATCCTTGACGAACTCGCGCAACTCCTCGGCGATTTCGTGGAACTTCGGCTTGTCGCTCAGGAATTCGGTGGTCAGGCCGTGTACCGCCAGCGCCGCCTCGTCGGAGTCGCGCTCGGGGTTGACGTAGTAGTGCAGGTTCCTGCCGGTCAGTTTGCGGTTGAAGATTTCGACGCAGCCGACTTCGACGATGCGGTCGCCGGTGCGTGGATTCAGGCCGGTGGTTTCGGTATCGAGAACGATCTGGCGCATGCGCTTATTGAGAGAATTCGTTGAAAATCAAAGGCTTATTTTAGCATTTCCGGAACAAGTCTTCAGCGCCGGACCGAGGCCGCGCCCATGTTCGCCAGGGCGTCGGCGCGCTCGTTGCCGGGATGGCCGTTGTGGCCGCGCACCCAGCGCCATTCGACCGCATGCTGCTGCTGGGCGGCGTCGAGGGCCTTCCACAGGTCTTCGTTCTTGACCGGTTCCTTGGTCGAGGTCTTCCAGCCGCGCGCCTTCCAGCCGTGGATCCATTCCGAGATCCCCTTCTGGACGTATTGGCTGTCGGTATGCAGCACCACGTGGCAGGGACGGTTCAGCACGCCCAGCGCCTCGATCACGGCGCGCAGTTCCATGCGGTTGTTGGTGGTGTTCGGCTCGCCGCCGAAGATTTCCTTTTCGTGGTCACCGGCCACGAGCAGCGCGCCCCAGCCCCCTAGGCCCGGATTTCCCTTGCAGGCCCCGTCGGTAAAAATCTCTACTTTGGTCGTCATGCTGCGTTCTTTTCCTCTTGCCTTAGTTCTGGTTGTTGCGTTCGTTGCGGTTGGTCGCCGGCACCGCTTTCGGCGCCTTGCCCGGCTTCTTGTTCCAGGCCGGCCCGATGATGTTCATGCCCTTGACCCGCTTGATGGCGTGCACGATATAGACGGCCCCGAGATATGGCCACCAGCGCCGCCCTGCCCCCTCGACGAAGGCGAAGCGATGCAGCCATTGGGAAGTGCGGAATGGCGGCGCGTAACAGCCGAAATGGCTGCGGGTGGCGCCGAGATTCAACAATTTTAACCAGTCTTTCAGCCGGGGCATAGAGATGAACTCGCCCGCGGTGGGCAGGTAGGTGCTGCTGGTAATGCGGCCCATGCCCTGGCGCACGCCCCACATGCTGGCCGGATTGAAGCCGCAGATGATCAATTGCCCTTCCGGAATCAAGACCCGCTCGACCTCGCGCAGCACCTGGTGCGGCTCTGCAGCGAACTCGAGCACATGCGGCAGCACCACCAGGTCCAGGCTCTGCGACGCGAACGGCAGGTCGGCGAAGTCGAGGGCGACCGCGACCTGCTTGCCGCTGGCGGCAATCGCCAGTTCGTCGGCGCTCGAGGTGCGGGTCGCGGCCTGCCACTTGTTCGGCATCCGGTTGGCGGCCAGCGCGTCGATCTGCGGCACGCCGATCTGGACGGCGTTGAAGCCGAAGATGTCGGCCGTCAGCTCGTCCAGGCAGGCCTGCTCCCAGGCGCGCACATAGGCGCCGGCCGGCGATTGCAGCCAGCGGTCGAGCGCTATAATGGATTTTTCGGATGCAGCGCTATCCATGCCATCCTTTCCTGAATCGGATCTCTACACGCATTTTCATCGCTTATGACGATTTCGCCGAGCACTCTGGCAGTCCTGACCGTACCCGCCTTCAAGGACAATTATCTCTGGCTGATCCATGACGGTGTCCACGCCGCGGCGGTGGATCCGGGCGACGGCCAGCCCATCCTCGATGCCTTGCGCGCGAACGGCCTGACCCTCACCGCCATTCTACTCACCCATCACCATGCTGACCATATCGGTGGCGTGCCTCAATTGCTTAAAGAATATGACGTACCGGTCTACGGCCCGCGCAACGACGGCATCGCCGCGGTAACCGACCCGCTGGGCGAAGGCGACCGCTTGCAGGTGCCGGGCCTGGCGCTGGAGTTGTCGGTGCTCGAGGTGCCGGGCCATACGCTGGGCCACATCGCCTACGTCCGGAATGATGAAGGTCATGCCGCGGGCGAGCACTGGCTGTTCTGCGGCGACACCCTGTTCGGCGCCGGCTGCGGCCGCCTGTTCGAAGGCACGCCCGGGCAGATGGCCGCTTCGCTGGCCAAGCTCGCCGCCCTGCCCGACGACACCCTCGTCTATTGCGCCCACGAATACACCTTGTCCAACCTGCGCTTTGCCGAGGCCGTCGAGCCGGGCAACCGCGCCCTCAAGATGCGGATCGAGGCCGACAGCAAGGCGCGCGGCACCAAGCTGCCGACCGTGCCCTCGACCATCGCCGCCGAAAAAGCCACCAATCCCTTCCTGCGCGCCACCGAGCCCGGCATCGTCGACAGCCTGGTCGCCGCCGGCCGCCTGCAGCCGGGCGCTTCGCCGGTAGCCGCCTTCGCCGCCCTGCGCGAATGGAAGAACGTGTTCTGATGAGTGCCGCGCCGACGCAGGCCGACTTTTACTTCGACCCGATCAGCCCCTATGCCTGGCTGGCGGCACGTTCGCTCGGCCGTCTCGAAGGTGCCGGCGTTCGGGTCCGCTTCGTGCCGGTGCTGTTCGCCGGCCTGCTGAAGGCCCATGGCAACCTGGGGCCGGCCGAGGTGCCGGCCAAGCGCCTCTACCTGTTCCGCGACGTGATGCGCGAAGCGGCCCGCCGCGGCCTGCCCTTCGCCGGACCGCCCGGCCATCCCTTCAATCCGCTGACGGCGCTGCGCATGTGCTCGGCGATCGGCGACGACTTCGAGCGGCGCAGGCTGGCGCTGGCCTTGATGGCGGCCTGCTGGGAAGGTGGGGAAGATGTGTCGGATGCGGCCGTGTTGGCGCGCCTGGCCGATGAGGCCGGTTTCGATGGCCATGCCTTGCTGGAGCGGGCTGCGACGCCGGAGATCAAGCAGGCGCTGGCGGCGGCGACCGATGCCGCGATTGCCGATGGTGTCTTCGGGGTGCCGACATTCCGGCTCGATGGCGAGCTGTTCTGGGGCGGGGATCGCATCGAGGCGCTGCTGTGGCGGCTCGAAGGTGGGACGATCGATGAGGAGCAGCTGGCCGCGTTTCTGGCGAGGGAAGCGTTGGCACAACGTAGGGTGGGCACTCCCCTGCCCACGCAAACACCGGCATAACGCACATGTTCGCGTGGGCACACCGTGCCCACGACAGCGTTCAGATCTCTTCGTACAGCGGCAAGGTCAGGAACTCGGCAAACTCCTCCGAAGTCGACATCTGTTCGAAGATCTCGGCCGCCCGCGCATAGCTCGGGTTGTCGCCGTTCGGCGCGACTTCCTTCACCCTGGCCAGTTCTTCCGGAATCATCGCGCGTACCATCTCGGCGGTGACCTTGCGGCCGTCCTCCAGCACGCCCTTCGGCGAGCGGATCCACTGCCACACTTGCGAGCGGCTGATTTCGGCGGTAGCGGCGTCTTCCATCAGGTTGTGGATCGGCACGCAGCCATTCCCGGCCAGCCAGGCGCCCAGGTAGTGGATGCCGACGTTGATGTTGTAGCGCAGGCCTGCTTCGGTGATCGGGGTCTCCGGCTTGAAGTCG
Organism: Massilia sp. 2TAF26; assembly: GCF_052115005.1. Classification (NCBI taxonomy): domain Bacteria; kingdom Pseudomonadati; phylum Pseudomonadota; class Betaproteobacteria; order Burkholderiales; family Oxalobacteraceae; genus Massilia; species Massilia sp. 2TAF26. The sequence continues at coordinate 117,029 of NZ_JBFRFV010000009.1, read as the reverse complement.
AGCAGTTGGGCGGCCGTGACTTCGACGTCCGGACGCTGCTTGCCGATCTGGTTCGGCTTGTCGCCCAGCACTTTCTTGAACTCGGTCATGGCCGGCTCGACCAGGCCCGGGTGGGCGACCCAGCCGCCGTCGTAGCCGTCGGTGGCGTCGCGCGCCTTGTCGCTGATGACGCCGCCCATTGCGATGGCGTTCTTTTCCGGGTCGTTCTTGATCGGGATCAGGGCCGACATGCCGCCGATCGCCGGCGCGCCGCGCTTGTGGCATGTCTTCAGCAGCAGCAGCGCATAGGCGCGCATGAAGGGTGAGGTCATCGTCACCTTCGGACGGTCGGCCAGGCAGAACTCCTTATCCAGCTTGAACTTCTTGATGCAGGAGAAGATGTAGTCCCAACGGCCCGCGTTCAGGCCGGCGCTGTGCTCGCGCAGTTCGTACAGGATCTCGTCCATCTCGAAGGCGGCCAGGATGGTCTCGATCAGCACGGTGGCCTTGATCGTGCCTTGCGGCAGGCCCAGCTCGTCCTGGGTCATCTTGAAGATGTCGTTCCACAGGCGCGCTTCCAGGTGCGATTCCATCTTCGGCAGATAGAAGTAGGGACCGGCGCCGCGCGCCAGCTGCTCCTTGGCGTTGTGGACCATGAACAGGGCGAAGTCGAAGATGCCGCCGGAGACGCGCTGACCGTCCACCAGCACGTGCTTCTCGTCCAGGTGCCAGCCGCGCGGACGCACGACCAGGGTCGCGACCTTCTCGTTCAGCTTGTACTGCTTGCCGTTCTGCTCCAGCGAGATGGTGCCGCGCACGGCGTCGACCATGTTCAGCTGGCCGGTGATCTGGTTGTCCCAGTTCGGGGTGTTCGAATCCTCGAAGTCGGTCATATAGCTGTCCGCGCCCGAGTTGAGGGCGTTGATCACCATCTTGCGCTCGACCGGGCCGGTGATCTCCACGCGGCGGCATTCCAGCGCTTTCGGGATCGGCGCAATCTTCCAGTCGCCGTTACGGATATTGGCGGTTTCCGGCAAGAAGTCCGGACGTTCGCCGGCATCCAGGCGCTTGGCGCGCTCGGCGCGGGCGGCCAGCAGTTGCTGGCGGCGCGGCTCGAACTCGCGGCTCAGCTTGGCGACGAGGGCGAGCGCCTCGGAAGTCAGGATCTGTTCGTAGCCGGGTTTGATCTCGGCGCGGATCTCCATTCCGGACGGGGTGGCGATGCTCATGACTTATTCTCCTAGGGTTGGCGTTTGCTATCTGGTCAAGTATATTCACTCAAGCGTCATTAAACGAGACAAAAAATATATTCATCTGTGCGTTTTTGTCACAGATAGGGAGCCTACACAGTCAGCATGGGTCATTTTCGCCAGATTTCCACCTTCGTCGAAGTCGTCGCGCGCGGCAGCCTGTCCGCCGCGGCGCGCGCCGAGGGCATCGCCCCCGCCATGATCGGCCGCCGCCTCGACGCCCTCGAGGCCCGCCTCGGTGTCAAGCTGATGCAGCGCACTACCCGCAAGCTGGTGCTGACCGACGAGGGCGCCGCCTTCCTTGAAGATTGCCAGAGGATCCTGGCCGAGCTGGAAGAAGCCGAGTCGGCCGTCTCGGAGCGCAGTGCGCGCGCCACCGGCCACCTGCTGGTATCGGCCCCGGCCGGCTTTGGACGCCAGCACGTGGCGCCGCTGGTGCCTTCCTTCCTCGCCGAGCACCGCGACCTGACGCTCAACCTGAACCTGAACGACCGTGTGGTCGACGTCATCGGCGAAGGCGTGGACGTGGCGATCCGCATCGCCGCCCTGTCCGATTCCAGCCTGGTGGGGGTGAAACTGGCCGACAACCACCGCGTGGTAGTGGCCGCGCCCGCCTACCTGAAGCGCCACGGCACACCGCAAACGCTGGACGAACTCGCGCGCCACAACTGCCTGGCGATCAGCAGCGAAGGCAGCCAGCGCGGCTGGACCTTCCAGGAAGACGGCCGCATCGTGACCCTAAAGGTGGGTGGGAATATGGTTTGCAACGACGGCGCCGTGCTGCACGACTGGGCGCTCGCCGGGCGCGGCCTGGCATGGCGTTCGATGTGGGAAGTGGGGCCGGAAATCGCGGCGGGAAGGCTGGTGCCGGTGCTGGAACAATACGCTGCGCCGGGCAACGATATTTATGCGGTATTCGCCCAGCGGCGCCACCTGCCGCTGCGCATCCGCAGCTTCGTCGACTTCCTGCGGCACGCCTATTCTCAGCCGGAGTATTGGCGGAACAAGCTTGGAAGTTAAAGAACATTTCCCGCAAAAATGAATGTCGCAGGCAAAAAAAATCCCCGGACATGCCGAGGATTTTTTGCTGACATTCAGCGAGTAATCGTGACGATTACAGCGGCTGGATGTTCGATGCTTGCTTGCCCTTCGGACCCGAGGTCACGTCGAACGAAACACGCTGATTCTCTTGCAGCGACTTGAAGCCTTGGGATTGGATCGCCGAGAAGTGAGCGAACAGATCTTCGCCGCCTTCGTCCGGGGTGATGAAGCCGAAGCCCTTGGAGTCATTGAACCATTTAACGATGCCAGTTGCCATTACTATTTCCTATTTCAGTTGAAGTGGGCTTGCGCCCGTTTACGATCGTTTGAAGAAGCAAGAAACAAATGACAGACTAACTGCACTGCAACCGCGAATCCAACGATCCCACATTATACCGAATAAACCAGAACATACACGGTTTTCGAAAAATAAAAAGCGCGATTCGTGTCATTCCTAAAACCAACTTTCACGCGCCTTTATTTAACGTCGGCTGTAAGCAGAATATAGAGTAACGAATCCTGACAAGTTTGTCATATATCAAACGACTTTCAGACAAATTTCTTGTCGAAAGATCAGATGCCGGACTCGTCGTTGGGATAGGCATCCTTCGGGTCGCGCAGGGCCCAGGCCACGAACACATCCAGTTCGCAGAGCCAGGCGCGCCAGTCTTCCGGCGCGACAGCGTCGAAGGTCATCAAGACCCGCAGGCGCTGCTCGAGGTTGCGGGCCTGGTGGCCGAGGATGCGGAAACCGAAGGTGGCGGAGGAGCCCGCCAAGGTGTGGAGCACGGCGTGCAGCTCGCCGATGAGCTCAGGCTGCGGCCGGACCGTGTCGAAGGTGTTGCGCGCAACCGACAGGCGCCCCAGGGTCAACGGGAGGGAGGACGCGAACTTGTCGTTCAGCTCTGCCAGACGCTCGAAGAATTCGACGTCGACCGCACCGTTCATGCCCTGGGCCGTGCTCATCTGCGCGCGTTACTTGGTGCCGAAGATGCGGTCGCCCGCATCGCCCAGGCCCGGAATGATGTAGGCGTGCTCGTTCAGGTGGCTGTCCAGCGAGGCCACGTAGAGCTTGACGTTCGGATGGGCCTTGTGGAACACCTCCACGCCTTCCGGCGCGGCCACCAGGGCCAGGAAGATGATCTGGTCGTCCGGCACGCCGCGCTTCTTGAGCACGTCCACGGCGTAGACCGCCGAATTGCCGGTCGCGACCATCGGATCGCAGAGGATGAAGGTACGCTCGTTGGTGTCCGGCAGGCGCACCAGGTATTCCACCGGCTGGTGGGTGTCCGGATCGCGGAACACGCCGATGTGGCCGACGCGGGCGGACGGCACCAGTTCCAGCAGGCCGTCGCTCATGCCGACGCCGGCGCGCAGGATCGGGACGATGGCCAGTTTCTTGCCGGCGATGACGGGCGCGTCGATCGTCATCAGCGGGGTTTCGATCTCGCGGGTGGTCAGCGGCAGATCGCGCGTGATCTCGTAGCCCATCAGCAAGGTGATCTCCCTGAGCAGCTCGCGGAAGGTCCGGGTCGAAGTGCCGCGGTCGCGCATGTGCGACAGCTTATGCTGGATAAGCGGGTGATTCAGGATGAACAGGCTGGGGAAACGCGGATCTTGTTTCATTATCGAACTCTATCTAATTGCGGTCATGCCTAGAGTGTCTGACAAAGCCTTCAGGGCAAGGGATACGGCCCACCGGCGCGCCGACGAAGACAGTAGGCTGGTACGGCGAGCCGATGCAACGCCGACATGGAGGTTTTGTCAGGCACTCGTAGCTGAAAGAGCAGCATTATCCCAGCCGCGGGCTTATTTGTCCCTATCTTGTTGAAGAAATTTCCAGAGCACGGGCCAGGATCGCGGCGGCGTCGACCCCATCCGCCAGCCGGCCGAAGGCGCCGCCGACGTCACGGGCGATGCGCGAGGCCACGAAGGCATCCGCCACCTGGGCCGGCGCATGGCGCAGCAGCAGCCCGGCCTGGACCCCGACCACCAGGCGCTCGGCCAGGCGGCGCGCGCCGAATTCCGACACCGCCCCACCCGCCAGCTCGTCGAGCAGGACCGCGCACCAGGCGTCGAAACGGGCGTCGCGTCCGGCGGCCAGTGAGAGCTCGCGCGCCAGCGCGGCGCCCGCCTCGGGCGACTTGCCGAAGGCGCGCAGCACGTCCAGGCACATCACGTTGCCCGAGCCTTCCCAGATCGAGTTCACGGGGAATTCGCGGTACAGCCGCGCCAGCGGGCCATCCTCGACATAGCCGTTGCCGCCCATGACTTCCATCGCCTCGGCGCCAATGGCCGGGCCGCGCTTGCACAGCCAGTATTTGCCGGCTGGGGTCAGGATCCGCCCCAGCAGCACTTCATCCGGGTCGTCCTGGCGGTCGTAACAACGGGACAGGCGCAGCGCGTAGGCCGTCGCCGCCTCCGATTCCAGCGCCAGGTCGGCCAGCACGTTCTGCATCAGCGGCTGCTCGGCCAGCGGACGGCCGAAGGCGCTGCGTCCGCGCGCATGGTGCAGCGCATGGCAGAGGGCTGCGCGGATGATGCCGGCGGTCCCCAGCACGCAATCGAGCCGGGTATGGCTGCCCATTTCGAGGATGGTCGGGATGCCGCGGCCTTCGCGGCCGATCATCCAGCCGACGGCGTCGCAGAACTCGACCTCGGACGAGGCGTTCGAACGGTTGCCCAGCTTGTTCTTCAGGCGCTGCACGCGGATGGCGTTGCGGCTGCCGTCCGGCAGGAAGCGCGGCACGAAGAAGCAGCTGAGGCCAGCGCCCCCCTCGCTGTCCGTCTGGGCCAGCACCAGATGGGCGTCGCACTGCGGCGCCGAGTAAAACCATTTATGACCCACGATCGCGAACGCGCCCTCGCCATCTTCGCCGAAGCGGGCTTTTGCCTGGCCTGGGCCGAGTGGCGTGGCGCGCGTGGTATTGGCGCGCACGTCGGTGCCGCCCTGCTTTTCCGTCATGCCCATGCCGATCAGGGCGCCGCGCTTCTGCTCCACCGGGAGCGAGCGCGGATCGTATTCGCGCGACAGGATTTTCGGCAGCCAGCGCGCGGCAATTGCCGGGTTCTGGCGCAGCGCCGGCACCGAAGCATAGGTCATCGTCACCGGGCATTGCGAACCGTTCTCGACCTGGCCGAACAGCAGGTAGGCGGCGGCGCGCGCGACCTGCCTTCCGGGCCGACCGGCTTCGCTGGGCTCCCACGGCAGCGAGTGCGTACCGTTCTCGATCAGCATGCTCATCAGGCGGTGCCAGGACGGATGGAATTCGACCTCGTCGATGCGATTGCCGGCGCGGTCGAAATTCACCAGCCGCGGCGAGAATTCGTTGGCCAGCCGCCCCAGGTCCAGCACCTCGCTGCTGCCCAGTGTGGCGCCGAGGGCGTCCAGCATCTCCCTGGCCCAGCCGGCGCCTTCTCGCTCCAGGCCTTCACGCAGGGCGGGGTCGCAGCGGAACAGGTTGACGTCGCCGAAAGGCGGCGCCTGGTTGAATACCTCGTGCGTATCGAATCGGTTCATGGCCGCGCCTCCTTGCGTGGTGTCCACATGTTGTTGCACATAAGCATCATGGCTGGAAAGGAAAAGTTTCCTAATTGCACTACATCGGCGACAATACAGCGGTCCGGCACCGCAATCGAGTTATCGACAAGACAACAAGGCTAGCCTAAAGCCTTTTGCCGGGCAAGCACGACCTGTCCGAAACGACAGCTGCCGGACCTCAAGAGAGAGCCAGACACGCGACCGCATTGTGTTTTTTAATGCTCTTGAGAATCTTTCAGTGATACATTGTCTTCGGTTTGGTACACTCGTGCGGCTCCACCGGAACCCGTCGTTTCGGCCAAGATAAGAAAGCAGATATTTTAATAATGCGCCCCGGTTCACCAGTAGCAGCGAACGAGGATCCGCGCCATGCGCAGACGGCCCACGGACTGGATGCGCTCATGGAGGCGGCGGGCGACATCGCGTTCCGGATCGACCCGTCCGGCCTGATCCGCCATGCCAGCCGGCGTACCCTGCGCCTGCTCGGCGCCGCCGAACTCCGCGGCACCTCACTGCCCTCCCTCGCGCTCGAAGCCGACCAGCCCGCGCTGCGCAACGCCATCGTCGACGCCACCGCGCGCGCCGAACCGGTGCTGGTCGAAGCCCGCCTGCGCGCCGGCGAAAAGGACACCTGGTTCGAACTGCGCGTCAGCCTGCTGGACGGCGGCCCGGATCTGCTGGCGGTTGGCCGCGACATGTCGTCCCAGCGCGCCACCGAGCAGCGCCTGCGCCACATGGCGACCCACGACGCCCTCACCGAACTGCCGAACCGCCTGCTGCTGTCCGACCGCATCCGCATGGTGATCGCGAACGCCCGCCGCTCCGGCCAGGGCTTTGCGGTCGCCACCATCGGCCTGGACGGCTTCAAGAAAGTCAACGACGGCCTCGGCCACCCGGTCGGCGACGCCGTGCTGCGCATGGCCGCCGGCCGCCTGCGCAAGACCCTGCGCGATTCCGACACCCTGGCCCGCGTCGGCGGCGACGAATTCGTCGCGGTCCTGCCGGGCACCTTCAACGAAGCGCAGATCAAGCTGGTCACCGGACGCCTGCTGGCCGCGCTGCAGTCGCCGTTCGAGATCGACAGCCACACGGTCTACCTGGGCGCCTCGATCGGGGTCTCGGTCTACCCGGACCACGCCGAGGACGAGGTACGCCTGGTGGCCCTGGCCGACAGCGCGATGAGCCGCGCGAAGGAAACCGGCAAGGCCCGCACCGTCACCTACAGCGCACGCGAGAGCGGCCCGCCCCAGCACGACATCTCGCTCGAAGCCGCGATGTTCTCGGCGGTACGCGAGGGCGAGTTCATGCTGTACTACCAGCCGATCGTCAGCAGCCGCACGCGCCGCATCGAAGGGTTCGAGACCCTGATGCGCTGGAAGCATCCGACCCTCGGCATGGTGCCGCCGGTGCGCTTCATCCCGATCGCCGAGACCAATGGCCTGATCAACATGCTGGGCGCCTGGGCGCTGAAGTCGGCCCTGGTGCAGCTGCGCCAGTTCGAGGAAGTCGCCAAGCGCGACCTCTACATCTCGGTCAATATCAGCCCGCGCCAGTTCCGCAACGACCGCTTCCTCTCGGTGCTGGACGACGCCCTCGCCTTTTCCGGCGCGCCCGGCGACAAGCTGGTGCTCGAGATCACCGAGGGTACGCTGATGGTCGATCCGGCCCACGCCGAGAGCATCCTCGGCAAGATGGCCGAACGCCGCGCGCGCATCGCGATCGACGATTTCGGCACCGGCTACTCCTCGCTGGCCTACCTGAAACGCTTCCCCATTTCGGTACTGAAGATCGACCGCGCCTTCATCAAGGACCTGCCCGCGTCCGAGAAGGATGCGGCGATCTGCAACGCCGTGCTCGACCTGGCCAAGCACCTCGACCTGTCGGTGGTGGCCGAAGGCGTCGAGACCGAAGAACAACTCACCTACGTGGAGTCGCGCGGCTGCGACTACGTGCAGGGCTACCTGACCGGAAAACCCATGTCGGCGCACGTGGCCCTGGCCGCGCTGAAGGAAGACCTGTACACCGAGCTGCTGCCGGACGACCTGCGCGCGGGCACACCATGAACCAGACACTCCAACTCGAGCGCTCGCCGAAAGCGGACGCCACCCTCGCACTGCTGTGGGAACGCATCCGCCGCCGCGGCGACATGCCCGGCTTCACGCGCGCCATCAACGCCATCCTGGCCTCGATGCGCGGCGAAGACGAGCGCGATTTCTCCATGACCCAGACCGTCCTGTCCGACCCCGTGCTGACGCAGAAGGTGCTGCGCCTGGCGAACAGCGGCATGTACTCGGCATTCGGCCAGCGCATCAACACCGTCTCGAAAGCCGTGCTGGTGCTGGGTACCGAAGCCATTGGCCACCTGGCGCTGGGCCTGAAGCTGATCGAGGAGCTGAGCAAGTCCACGCCGGATTCGATGCAGGCCCACATCGAGATGGAAAAGGCGGTGCTGGCCGGGATGGTGGCCCAGCAGGTCGCATCCATGGCGGCCGTGCGCGACCCCGAGGAAGCGGTGGTCTGCTCGATCCTGCACTCGCTGGGCCGGATGATGGTGACTTTCTACCTGCCGGAGCGCTGGACCCTGCTCCAGCAGGCCGCGAGCGAAGGCGCGGAAGACGCCGCCGCGCTGGACCAGCTCGGCCTCACCCTCGAACAGGTCGGCCGCGCCACCGCCGAACAGTGGGGCCTGCCGCGCAACCTGATCGCCGGCATGCGCCGGATCGAACCGGGCGAACGCGGCGACGGTTTCGGCCACGACGACTGGCTGGCAGCGCTGGGCACCATGTCCTCGCAGTGCGCCGAGTCGCTGTGGCATGGCGACGAGCAGGGGCTCGAGCAGGTCGCCCAGCTGGCCTCGAGCTTCGCGCCGATGCTGGGCATCGAGCCGGACAACATCGTCGGCGCCATCGAGCAGGCGAAGGTCGAAGCGGCCGCCGACCTGACCATTGCGCCGCTGGCGAACCCGCCCGAGAAGCGCGCCCGCGCCGCCGCCGCGACCCGCATGCGCGACGCCGGCAACAAGATCCTGAAAGCTGGCGTGGCCGAGATGCGCGACGCCGGCGCGGGCGCGACGCCCGGCCAGATGATGTCGATAGCGCTCGAGACCGCCTACCACGGCCTGTCGTTCACGCGCGCCTTCGGCTTCCTGCGCAGCCGCCGCGAGGGCAAGTACAGCGCCAAGATCGGCCTCGGCGACGGCGCCCGCACCCTGCAGCCGAATCTGGTGTTCGACGACGCCTACGAGCCGAACGTGTTCTTCGCCTCGCTCGGCAGCGACCGCGTGATCTTCATCGAGAACGCACGCGACCCGAAATTCGCCAGCAAGCTGCCCGGCTGGTGGAAAGGCGCCCTCGGCTCGGCGCGCTGCTTCGTGATCATCCCGCTGTGCACCCACGGCGAACCGGTCGGCTTCATCTACGGCGACTGGGACGACCGCTTCCCCCAGGTCTTCCTGAGCCAGACCGAATTCGGACTGCTGAACGATTTGCGGGCGCTGGTGGTGAAGTCGGTGGAGCGCAGGCAGCAGCTCGAGGCTGTCGCGACGCGCGCCTAAGCACCGCTACAATGCCGTCGTTCCCGCGACGGCGGGATAGTGCCCTTGGCACTCCCCCCGGTTTGTCAGTGTCTCGCCAGCGCAAGCAGAACCTGGGTCCCCGCCTTCGCGGGGACGACGGTAATCGAATCAGATACGCGGCGTGCTGACCCGCACATCCCCGCACTGCGCCCGGTGCATCAGCGCATGATCGATCAGCACCAGCGCCAGCATCGCCTCGGCGATCGGCGTGGCGCGGATGCCGACGCAGGGATCGTGGCGGCCGAAGGTTTCGACGCTGACCGGGTTGCCGTCCTTGTCGATCGAGCGGCGCGGCGTGCGGATCGACGAGGTCGGCTTGATCGCGATCGAGACCGTGATGTCCTGGCCGGTCGAGATTCCGCCCAGCACGCCGCCGGCGTTGTTGCCGACGAAGCCTTCCGGGGTCAGCTCGTCGCCATGCTCGGAACCCTTCTGCGCCACCGACAGGAAGCCGGCGCCGATCTCGACGCCCTTCACTGCGTTAATGCCCATCATGGCGTAGGCGATGTCGGCGTCCAGCTTGTCGTACAGCGGCTGGCCGAGGCCGACCGGGACGTTCTTCGCCACCACGTCGATGCGCGCGCCGATCGAGTCGCCGGCGCGGCGCAGCTCGTCCATCGCAGTTTCCATGCGCGCGATCAGGTCGGCGTCCGAGGTCGCGGCGAAGAAGGGATTCGCATGCACGTGTTCGAAGGACTGGAACGGGACGGCGATGTCGCCGAGCTGGGACATGCAGCCCATGAACTCGGTGCCGTAGTGCTCGCGCAGCCACTTCCTGGCGATCGCGCCGGCGCCCACCACCGGCGCGGTCAGGCGCGCCGAGGAACGGCCGCCGCCGCGCGGGTCGCGCACGCCGTACTTGTGCCAATAGGTGTAGTCGGCGTGGCCCGGACGGAAGGTGTCGGCGATGTTACCGTAGTCCTTGCTGCGCTGGTCCTCGTTCGGGATCAGCAGCGCGATCGGGGTGCCGGTGGTGACGCCCTCGTAGACGCCGGACAGGATCTGCACGCGGTCGGCTTCCTGGCGCTGGGTCACGTGGCGCGAGGTGCCTGGCTTGCGGCGGTCCAGCTCGGGCTGGATATCGGCCTCGGAAAGAGCGAGCCCTGGAGGGCAGCCATCGATGACGCAGCCGATGGCCGGGCCATGCGACTCGCCGAAGGTGGTGACGGAAAACAGCTTGCCAAAGGTATTGCCGGACATGGATGCGTGCGAGATAAGTAAACGGAATGGTCGATTCTACCAGCAGGACCCGGGCCATGGTGGAGAGGGGTGGTGGAACAACGCTTTCGATGTTGCCTTAAAGAATTTTTTTCTGTCGAGCTGGCAACTCAGATATACTAGATTTCATTGTTCCATGCCAACTTGGAGATACAGCAATGCCCGCACCGACGACGCCTCAGGGCCAGGCGCAGGACGACGAACTGGTGTTCGTCGACGAAGCGCCGACAGCCTCCGGCGGCGCCCCGGACAACGAAGCCGGCAGCGCCGGCGCGTGGCGGGTGCTGATCGTCGACGACGACGCCGACGTCCACTCGACGACCACCTTCGCCCTCGGCAGCCTCGAACTGCACGGCCGCAAGCTCGCCTTCCTGCATGCCTACTCGGCCGCCGAGGCGCGCGCCCTGCTGGAGCGCGAAGGCGACATCGCCGTGGTCCTGCTCGACGTCGTCATGGAGGAGGCGGACGCCGGCCTGCACCTGGTGCGGCACATCCGTGAAACCCTGGGCCGGCACGACCTGCGCATCATCCTGCGCACCGGCCAGCCCGGCTATGCGCCCGAGATGGACGCCATCCGCGGCTACGACATCAACGATTACCGGACCAAGTCCGAACTCACGCGCACCAAGCTCTACACCTCGGTGGCGTCGGCGATCCGCGCCTACGAACAGATCCGCGCGCTGGAAGCGAGCCGCCAGGGCCTGGCCGAAGTGGTGCGCGCCAACGCCGAGCTGATGGCGCAGCGCACGGTCGGCGGCATGGCGGACGGCATCCTGCGCGAAGCGGCGCGCCTGATCGGCCAGCCCGCGCCCGGCCTGATGTGCTCCTGCCTCGGCGGCCCGCAGGCGGCGGCATGGCAGGTGCTGGCGGCCAGCCACGACAAGGCCGCGCTGGCGCCGAGCGGCATGCTGGCCGCGGGTGGCGACAGCACCGCGGCGGCGATCCGCCAGACCCTGCTCGAACAACGCCACATCTTCGGCGAGCGCTACCTCACCCTTTATTTCGGCGGCAAGGCCCACTGCGATTTCGCCACCTGGATCGAGCTGGAACGTCCGCTGGATCCCCTGCGCCGCGGCCTGCTGGAGCTGTTTGCGTCGAATATCGCGGTCGGCCTCGACAACGTGGCCCTGCTGACCGACCTCCAGCGCGCCGCCTTCTACGACCCGCTGACCGGCCTGCCGAACCGCACCCGCCTGGTCGAACTGATCGATGAAGGCATCAGCCGCAACACCAACGTGGCGGACGAGGTCCTGTGCCTGGTCGACCTCGACCACTTTGCCGAGATCAACGACGCCCTCGGCCACCAGTTCGGCGATGCCCTGCTGGTCGCGGTGGCCCAGCGCCTGCGCGCCCGGCTCCATTCGCGCCTGCAGCTGGCGCGCATCGGCAGCGACATCTTCTGCGTGCTGGGCGACTCCGCCGAGGTCGATCCGGAAGCGATCCGCGCCCTGTTCGCGGCGCCCTTCTCGATCGAGGGCCAGGACCTGCAGGTCTCGATCACGCTCGGCCTGGTGCGCCTGATGGAGCACGACGGCAGCGGCGCCGACGCCCTCAAGGACGCCGACATCGCCCTCAAGCGCGCCAAGAGCCGCCAGCGCGGCGGCCATTTCTACTTCTCGCGCGGCATGGGCGTCGAGATCCGCGAACGGGTGCGCCTGATGCACGCACTGCGCAGCGGCTTCGCGCGCGGCGAACTGTTCCTGGCCTTCCAGCCCCAGGTGGAACTGGGCGCCCACCGCCCCTTCGGCGCCGAAGCCCTGCTGCGCTGGCGCACCGAGGACGGACGCCTGGTACCGCCCGATCGCTTCATCCCGATCGCCGAATCATCGGGCCTGATCATCGAGATCGGCGAATGGGTGCTGCGCCAGGCCTGCGCCGAGCTGATGCGCCTGCGCGCGGCCGGCTACCTGGACTTCACGATGTCGATCAACGTGTCCCAGGTGCAGTTCCGCCACCCGGGCTTCCTCGACATGCTGCGCCAGGCGCTGGTGGACACCGGCGCGCCGCCGGAGCGGGTCGAGCTGGAAATCACGGAATCGATGGCGATGGAAGAGCCGGACCTGCTGATCGAGCGCCTCGCCGCGATCAAGCGCACCGGCGTCTCGATCGCGATCGACGACTTCGGCACCGGCTTCTCGTCGCTGTCCTACCTGCAGCGCCTGCAGGTCGACCGCCTGAAGATCGACCGCGCCTTCGTCACCGAGATCACGGGCTCGGCGCGCGGCAGCAGCATTGCTGAAATGGTGATCGAGCTGGGACGCAACCTCGGGCTATCGATCATCGCCGAGGGCGTCGAGGACGAGCGCCAGGCGCAGATCCTGCAGGCGCTGGGCTGCCCGCTGGCGCAGGGCTTCCTGTTCTCGCGGCCGCTGGCGCCGGAGCAGCTGCTGGAGTGGCTGGGGGCGGATGCGCTGACGCGCGCGGCTTGAATATCAACTACGTCGTTCCCGCGGAGGCGGGAACCCAAGTTCGCCGCGAACTGAGGACGCCTGCCTGCACTACTCAAGCAAACCTGGATCCCCGCCTGCGCGGGGATGACGGTCTTCAGGCCAACACTTAGTCGTCAGCCGCCTGTTCCGCCGGCCAATCCCGGATATACGCCTTCAACATCCGGTTCTCGAAACTTTGCGCCTCCAGCACCGCCTTGGCGACGTCATAGAACGAGATCACGCCCAGCAGGGTGCGGGCATTCATCACCGGCAGGTAGCGCGCATGCTTTTCCAGCATGATGCGGCGCACCTCGTTGACCTCGGTGTCCGGGGTCACGGTGATCGGGCTGTCGTCCATGTGCTTGCGCACGCTGCCGGCGGCGGTTGCGCTGCCGAAGGTATTGACGGCCTGGATCACTTCGCGGAAGGTCAACATGCCGACCAGGTCGCCGTATTCCATTACCACCAGAGAACCGATATCGCGCTCCGCCATCGTCGCCGCGGCGTCGGCCAGCGGCGTGTCCGGAGACACCGTGTAAAGGATATCGCCTTTCACCTGCAGGATTTCAGATACTTTCATAGTGGTCACCATGTCGTGGGTACGTGGTACGGGAGCGCTGGGAACGAGAGAGCTGGACACTGGATTCGGAGGTACTTGGACCTTATTCAACACATAACGCCGACTCTAGCCTATGCCTTCCGAAAAAGCCATACTTGCGCGCTAACAAACTTGCGCAAATGATGATTTAAAGCCACTCGCGATGTCGCATTGCTATCGGCTGGTGGTAGGATGCCGCTCGTCACCATCACTACGGATGAACAGATCATGAGCGGTCCCAGGTATCCCGGCTTCGACACCCTGTCCCTGCACGCCGGCGCCAGCCCCGACCCGGCCACCGGCGCGCGCGCCACGCCGGTGTATTTCACGTCCTCGTTCGCGTTCCGCGATGCGGACCACGCGGCCTCGCTGTTCAATATGGAACGCGCCGGCCACGTCTATTCCCGCCTCTCGAACCCGACCAATGCAGTGCTCGAAGAGCGTATCGCCGCCCTCGAAGGCGGCGTGGCCGGCATCGCCACCGCCAGCGGCCAGGCCGCGCTGCACCTGGGCCTGTCCACCATCGCCGGCGCCGGCAGCCACGTGGTCGCCTCGCGCGCCCTCTACGGCGGCTCGCACAACCTGCTGGCCTACACCCTCAAGCGCTTCGGCATCGAGACCAGCTTCGTCGATCCGCGCGACCTCGACGCCTGGCGCGCCGCGATCCGGCCCGAAACCAAGGTGTTGTTCGGCGAAACCCTGGGCAACCCGGGCCTGGACGTGCTCGACATCCCGCGCGTGGCGGCACTGGCCCACGAGCACGACCTGCCCCTCATGGTCGATGCCACCCTGAGTACGCCCTGGCTCCTGAGACCCTTCGATCACGGCGCCGACCTGGTGTTCCACTCGGCGACGAAATTCCTGTGCGGGCACGGCACCGCGATCGGCGGCCTGCTGGTCGACGGCGGCAGCTTCGACTGGCAGCGCGCCCATGCGCGCACGGGACGCTTCGCCGAACTGTGCGAGCCTTATGAGGGCTTCCACGGCATGGTGTTTGCCGAGGAATCGACGGTCGGCGCCTTCGCCCTGCGGGCGCGGCGCGAAGGCTTGCGCGACTTCGGCGCGGCGATGAGCCCGCACAATGCCTTCGCCATCCTGCAAGGCATCGAAACCCTGGGCCTGCGCATGGAGCGCCACGTGGCCAACGCGCGCAAGCTGGTCGAATTCCTGGTGAGCCATCCGGCGGTGGAATCGGTGGTCTGGCCCGAGCTCGAAAGCCATCCCGACCACGAGCTGGCGAAGACCCTGCTGCCGCGCGGCTGCGGCGGCGTATTCTCCTTCCATCTGCGCGGCGGACGCGCGGCCGGCAAGCGCTTCATCGACGCTTTGCGCCTGTTCTCGCACCTGGCCAACGTCGGCGATGCGAAATCGCTGGCGATCCACCCCGCCTCGACCACGCATTTCCGGGTCCCTGCCGACCAACTGGCCGCGGCCGGGGTCGGCGAAGGCATGATCCGCATCTCAAGCGGCCTCGAAGATGCCGACGACCTGATCGAAGACCTGACGCGCGGGCTGAAGCTGGCCCAGAAGGGAGCCTGAAATGATCTATGAGATCAACGGCGCTCCAGCCTACAGCTACACCGGCGGCAAGGCCTTCGATGCCCGGCAGCCCACCATCGTCTTCCTGCACGGCGCCCAGAACGACCACTCGGTGTGGGCCCTGCAGAGCCGCTACTTTGCCTGGCACGGCTGGAACGTGCTGGCGCCCGACCTGCCCGGCCACGGCCGCAGCGGCGGCCAAGCCCTCGACAGCGTCGAGTCTATGGCCGACTGGCTGCTGGCCCTGCTGGATGCGGCGGGCGCCTGCCAGGCCGTGCTGGCCGGCCACAGCATGGGCTCATTGATTGCGCTGGAAGCCGCCCACCGCGCGCCCGGCCGGGTGACGGGCCTGGCCCTGCTCGGCACGACCTGGCCGATGAAGGTATCCGACACCCTCCTCGCCGCCTCGAAGGACCGGCTGCAGGAGGCAATCGACATGGTCAATATCTGGTCGCACACCGGTCCCCTGCCGCGCCCGGCCTGCCCGGCGCCCGGCTTTTCCGTCACGGGCCTGTCGCGCCGCCTGATGCAGCGCCTGGCCGAGCAGAACCCGGACCAGCTCTTCCACACCGACTTTTCGGCCTGTAATGCCTACGCCAACGGCGGCGTGGCGGCCGCCGGAATCAGTTGCCCGACCCTGTTCGTTCTGGGCGCACGCGACATCATGACCCCGCCGCGTTCCGCGCAGGCGCTGACGTCGGCCATCGTGCATGGCAAAATCGTCACCGTGGACGCCGGCCACGCCATGATGGCCGAGCAGCCCGACGCGGTGCTCGACGCGCTGATCGCCTTCGCCGGCAGACAATGAGAGGAGACCTTCAGATGGCGGCCGTTCGCTACAGCAGCTTTGCGGAGTTCTATCCCTACTACCTGACCCAGCACGACAACCGCCTGTGCCGGCGCGCCCATTTCATCGGGACCTCGTCGGCCATCGCCGCGATCGCCCAGTACCTCGACAGCCTGAATGCCTGGTGGCTGCTGTTCGCACTGGTGAGCGGTTATGGCGGGGCCTGGATCGGCCACTTCGTCTACGAAAAGAACCGCCCGGCGAGCTTCGGCAATCCCTGGTGGTCGTTCCGGGCCGACTGGGTAATGTACTGGCAGATGCTGACCGGAAAGCTCAGCTGGTAACGTTGACGAGGCTCAGCAGGCCATCGGCCGAAGCCTGCTTCAGGTCGGCATCGGCGGCGGCGACCGCCTCCTTGGTCAGCTCGGCGGCATCCTGCACGCCGAAAGCCTGGTTGCGGCCGGCCGTCTTGGCCAGGTAGAGGCAGAGGTCCGCCAGGTGGACCAGCTGTTCCCAGCCGGGGGCGGCCTCATTGTCGGCCGGGTTCGGGCAGAAGCCGATCGATACCGTGACGGTCAGCTCGCGCTCCTCGGCGACGATGGCGGTGCCGGACACCGACGCCAGCAAGCGGCCGCAGACCTGGCGTGCCTCGTCGGTGGCGACGCCGGGCAGGTAGGCCAGGAATTCCTCGCCGCCCCAGCGGATCAGCACATCCTGTTCGCGCAGCGCGCCCGCCAGGCGCGAGGCCACGTTTTTCAGGACCACGTCGCCGGCGCCATGGCCGAAGCGGTCGTTGATCGACTTGAAGTGGTCGACGTCGAGCAGCAGGAAGACGCCGCCTCCCTTGGCCTCGCCGCGGCTGCGCTGGGCGTGCAGTTGCGGCACGACCTGCTCGTAGAAGTAGTGGCGGTTGAACAGGCCGGTGAGCGAGTCGCGGGTGCTCTGCAGGAACAGCTGCTCGTTCTTCAGCTTCAGCGTGGCGTTCGCCTTCCTGACGCGGGCGTACAGCAAGGCGATCAGGGCCACCGCGGCCAGAGTCGTCGCGCTGAGCAGCACCCACATGCTGCGCAGGCGCTTGACGTTGGCCAGTTCGGCCGCCTTCAGCTCGCTTTCGTGGTGCAGCGCGCTCAACTCGGCCTGCTTCTTCTGGACCGCATAGGCGCGCTGCAGCGTCTGGTAGGACAGCTGCTTTTCCTTGCGCCAGGCGGCCAGCGAGACCGAGCCGGCCTTTTCGTAGATCGTCAGCGCGTCGTCGCCCCAGCCGACCTGGTTCAGCGCGTGGCCGTAATCCAGCAGCATGCGCACATAGCGCTCGTCGCCCTGCATGCCGGCCAGCGCCTTGTCGACCATGGCGCGGCCGCCGGCGATGTTGCGGAAATAGATGGTGGCGATGCCGAGCTGGAAGGATGCGAGCCGGCTGCCGGTATCGTCCTCGAACTCGCGCGCGATCCGCAGCGCCGCTTCGCTGGTGCGGGCGGCCTCGCCGAAACGTCGGGACTGGATATAGAGTTCGGCCAGGTTCGCCATCGGCACGGCCAGGCTCTCGCGGGCCTGGAGTTTTTCGAGGGTCTCGACGGCCGCCAGCAAGGCCTTCTCGGCGCGCTTCTGGTTGCCGGCGCGGGCGGCGGCCGCGTATTCCGTCAGCCTGGCGTGGGCCAGCTGGGCCGGGATGCCGCGGCTCCTGGCGATGGAAACCAGTTCGTCGGTCAGGGACAGGGCCTGGGCCGCGCCGGCAGTGCCATTGCCGGCCAGCAGGCGCACCTGTTCGCGCAGCGCCATCGACAAGGCGTCCGGGTCGCCGCCCGCGCGCGCCAGTACGACCGCGCGCGCCATGAAGTCGAGGGCGTCGTCGACGCGGCCTTCCTGGTCGGCCAGCAGGCCCTGGGCGACCAGGGCGCGGGTCTGCAGGTGGACATCGCGGCTGTCGGCGGCCAGCGCGGCGCCGTCCTCGACGAGGCGACGCGCCGCATCCTGGTCGTGTACCAGCCTGGACAGCACCAGGCCGTGGCTGAGCATGGCCTTGGCCAGCAGGTTATCGTCGCGGGATTCGCGGGCTATTTGTTCCGCCTGGACGGCGGCATCGAGGGCTTCGTGCTTCCTGCCGCGCCAGAACCATGCGCGGCTGCTTTCCACCAGGACCAGGCCCAGCTGCGGTCCGCTGCGCCCTTGCTTCAGGATATCGAGCCTGCGCAGGGCGTCGAGGGGCATGACATAGGCTTCCTCGCGGGCATTGATCAGCTCGTGATTGAATTCGTACTGGTCGTCGCCGGCATAGGCCAGCGCAGTCCAGCACAGGAACAGCAGGCCCAAGAGGAAGCGGCGCACAACCATGTGGTCTCCAAACGTATGCCGCCAATAGTAACATCGGGCAACGTTTGATTCCACAATTCAACTGTATCCGTAGCGAAACAGAAACGGAACCGTTGGTGAACAGGCTATTTAACAACAAAATGGTCCGCCAAGCTCTGGTCCAGCCCGCGCTCCACGGCCGCCTCGACCCGGCGCGCCAGCGCCGCCGTATCCAGCGCCAGCGGCGAGTTCTGCGCAGTCTCGACAGCCCCCGTTCCCGGCGCAGGCGGGCCCTCGACCCCGGCGCCGCCGAACACGAACAGGCGGTAGACGTCGGACAGGCGGACCAGGCCTGGGTCGACCAACAGAACCCAGCCGTCGCCGCCTTCGCGCGCGCCGCGGCCCCAGATCGCCTTGACGGACTCCTCCGCGTGCACCCGGCCCACCCAGCCCGCCGCCACCATCTGATCCAGCAGCAGGGACATCTCGTCGTAGCCGATGCGGGTGTGGGCGCGGATCTGGGCGCCGGTCGCCAGCGCGGTGCCGGTGGTCGCGGCGGCGCCGTGGAGCACCTTCAGGATCGCCATCGCATCGACGAAGGCGCCGCCCGGCACCGGTTCATACCACCAGCGCTCGTACTTCACCACCGGCAGCGCGGCGGTGAGCAGCGCCCCCACCAGGGTGATCAGCCAGGACAGATACATCCACAGCAGGAACAGCGGCAGCGCCGCCAGCGCGCCGTAGATGATGGCGTAGGTCGGGAACTGGCGGATGAAGATGGCGAACACGCGCTTGGCGATCTCGAAGGCGACCGCCGCCACCAGCCCGCCCCACAGGGCGTCGCGCCAGTCGACCCAGCGGTTCGGCACCGTCATGTAGAGCAGCGTGTAGGCGCCGGTGGTCAGCGCCACCGACATGGCGGTATAGAACAGGGTGCCGATGAAGGGAACGGCGCTCATCAGGCCCGTGGTGGCGCTGAACAGCTGGGAGGTGAGGGTTAGCGAGATGCCGAACAGCAGCGGCCCGAGCGTCACCAGGGCCCAGTAGATCAGCACCCGCTGCACCAGCGGCCGCGGGCGCTTGACCCGCCAGATCTGGTTGAAGGCGCGCTCGATCATGCCGATCATGGCCGCCGTGGTCAGCACCAGGGCCACCGCGCCCACCGCCGACAGCTTGGTCGCCTTGCTGGCGAACTGGGTCAGGTTCGAGGTGATCGTGTTCGCGATCGCCTTCGGCATCACCATCTGCACGAAGTAATGGTCGAGGGAGGAGCGCAGCTGGCCGAAGATCGGAAAGGTGGTGAAGATCGCCAGCACGATGGTCAGCAGCGGCACCAGGGCCAGCGTGGTGGTGAAGGTGAGGCTGCCCGCCACCTGCGGCAGCTTCTCGGTCAGCAGGCGGCGGCGCGCGAAGCGCACCAGGTCGCGCACCTCGGCCCAGGTCAGGCCGCGCACCTTGTCGACGCCGACGTTGATCATCTCGCTGGTGGAACGGGAAATACTGGAGACGGTTTTGGAAAGCATTGGACCCTGGTAGCGGCGCGCGGTCATGTCGCGCTTCGTGTCATATTATAAAGCGCCCTATAATACCAACGATGAACCCAACCGATCCGATCATCCTCGTCCTCTATTACTCTCGACATGGCAAGACACGCAAGCTCGCCGAACTCATTGCCCAGGGCGTGGAAAGCGTCCCCGGCGCGGAGGCGCGCCTGCGCACCGTGCCGGCGGTGTCGACGGTGGCCGAAGCCACCGAGCCGGACATCCCACGGAGCGGCGCTCCCTATGTCGAGCTCGAGGACCTGGCGGAATGCGCCGGACTGGCCCTGGGTTCGCCAACCCGGTTCGGCAATATGGCGGCGGCGATGAAGTACTTCCTCGACGGGACCTCGGCACAGTGGCTGTCCGGCACCCTGTCGGGCAAGCCGGCTGCCGTCTTCACCTCCACCGGCAGCCTGCACGGCGGCCAGGAATCGACCCTGCTGTCGATGATGATTCCGCTGCTGCACCACGGCATGATGGTGATGGGCCTGCCCTACACCATGCCGGAACTGATGACCACCGAAAGCGGCGGCAGCCCCTACGGCGCGACCCACTGGTCCGGCGTGGACGGCAACCGGCCGATCACGGACGACGAGAAGCGGCTCGCGATCGCGCTGGGCCGGCGCCTGGCGCTGGCGAGCCGCAATCTGCAGGGGATGGAGTAGGACATGCAAGTGCATCGGGTATTCCATACGGGGGCGGTGACCAGCCTGGTCATCCTGTGCGTCTGGCTGCTTGCCTGGGAAATCGCGGTCGCCCCGCTGCATCCGGGCGGCTCTCTGCTGGCGCTGAAAGCGCTGCCGCTGCTGCTGCCGCTGCGCGGCGTGATCAAACGCGACCTGTACACGCTGCAGTGGTCGTCGATGGTCATCCTCATCTACTTCGTCGAAGGCGTGGTGCGGGCCTGGAGTGACAAGACCGACATCTCGCGCATCATGGCGCTGGGCGAGGTGCTGCTGGTCGTCTCCTATTTCGTGTTCGCCCTGCTCTACCTGCGCCCCTACAAGAAGCAGGCCCAGAAGCTGGCGAAGGAGTTGCTCGACAAGGTAAAAGTTCCGCATGACTGATTCCGTATCCGATCTCTTCCTGGCGCATTGCCGCGAGCTGATCGGCGTCGAGCACGTCCTCACCGGCGAGGCCGACGTCGCCCCCTACCTGACCGACTGGCGCGGCCGCTTCACCGGCCGTGCGCGCGCCGTGCTGCGCCCCCTCGACGCCGCCCAGGTGGCCGGCCTGGTGCGCCTATGCGCCGCCCACCGCGTGCCCATCGTGCCGCAGGGCGGACGCACGGGCCTGGTGGTCGGCAGCGTGCCGGACGAATCCGGCCATGCCGTGGTGCTGTCGCTGCGCCGCCTGAACCGCATCCGCGCCATCGATCCGGTCAACCGCACCATGACGGTGGACGCCGGCTGCATCCTGCACGACATCCAGCAGGCCGCGAGCCATCACGGCATGCTGTTCCCGCTGTCGCTGGCGGCGGAGGGCAGCTGCACCATCGGCGGCAACCTGGCGACGAATGCCGGCGGCACCGGCGTCCTGCGCTACGGGAACACGCGCGAACTCTGCCTCGGCCTCGAAGTCGTCACCGCCCGCGGCGAGCTGTGGGACGGCCTGCGCGGCCTGCGCAAGGACAATACCGGCTACGACCTGCGCGACCTGTACATCGGCGCCGAAGGCACCCTCGGCGTGATCACCGGCGCCGTGCTCAAGCTCTTCCCGCAGCCGAAGGCCGGCATCACCGCCCTGGTGGCGCTGTCCAGCTGCCGCGATGCCCTGGGGCTGCTGGGCATGGCCCAGGACACCGCCGGCCCGACCCTGACCGGCTACGAGCTGATGAGCGACGTCTGCCTGCGCCTGGTCGGCAAGCACTTCCCCGACCTGCCGCGGCCCTTCCCGCAGCACCATCCCGAGTACGCCTTGCTCGAACTGTCCAGCCACGAGTCGGAGCAGCACGCGGTGCGCCTGCTGGAAGAGACCATCGAGCGCGCGCTGGAAGCCGGCCTGGCCCAGGATGCCGTGGTGGCGACCTCGATCGCCCAGTCGCGCGCCCTGTGGGCGATCCGCGAGCACATCCCGCTGGCCCAGGCCGCGGACGGCAAGAACATCAAGCACGACATCTCGGTCCCGATCTCGCGCATCGCCGATTTCGTCGAAAAGACCGACGTCCTGCTCGAACACGCCTGGCCGGGCGTGCAGGTGGTATGCTTCGGCCACCTGGGCGACGGCAACCTGCACTACAACATCGCGCCGCCCGAGGGCACCCCGCACGAAGCCTTCCTCGCCTACCAGGGCGACGTCAACCGCATCGTGCACGACAGCGTGGCGGCCTTCGGCGGATCGATTTCCGCCGAGCACGGCATCGGCGCCCTGAAGCGCGACGAACTGCCGCGCTACAAGGCCCAGGTCGAACTCGACCTGATGCGTGCCATCAAGGCAGCCCTGGACCCGCTCGGCATCATGAACCCTGGCAAAATTCTTTGACCGGAGATCCTTCATGATGCGCGTTTTCCTCCTCTTCGCCGCCACCCTGCTGCCGGCCGCCGTCCAGGCCCAGGACGTGTACAAATGTACGCACGAGGGCAAGACCAGCTACGGCGACCAGCCCTGCGCGCAAGGCGCGTCGAAAGCCCTGCCGCCGGCGCCGGCCGGCATCTCGATCTCGGACCAGATCGGTCCGCAGGGCGGCGACGCCCGCACCCTGCTGGAACTGGAAAAGGCCCGCATCGCCCGCGAGAAGGCGGCGGAGAAGCAGGGCCGCGTCGAGGTCCGGCAAGCGCGTGCAGTCCAGGCCCAGCGCAAGAAATGCGAGAAGCTGCGCCTGCGCCACAAATGGGCGGAAGAAGACCTGGCCCATACCGCGCACGGGCCGAAGCATGAGGCGGCGCGCATCAAGCTGAGGCGCCAGGCCGAAACCCTGGCGGTGGAATGTCCGGCTTAGGGCTGCTATCGCGCTGGCTGCTGTTCGGCGAGTGGCGCGCGCATCCGATGCGCGCCCTGCTCGCCGTCGCCGCGATCGCGGTCGGCGTCGCCATGGGCTTCGCCATCCACCTGATCAATGCCGCCGCCTTCAACGAATTCTCGGCCGCCATCCAGAGCCTGGCAGGCCAGGCCGACCTGCAGGTGCGCGGGCGTGAAGCCCAGTTCGACGAAAGCATCTATCCGCGCCTGGCCACGCATGAAGGCGTGGCGCTGGCCTCGCCCGTGCTGGAACTCGATGCCGCATTGGCCGGCAGGCCGGGTTCGCTGAAGGTCGTCGGCCTCGACGCCCTGCGCGCCGGCTACGTCTCGCCCGACCTGGCCGGCGTGCCGCAAAAGGGCCGTGGCGCCGACGTGCTGGCCGACGACACCATCTTCCTTTCGCCCGCCGCCCAGAACTGGCTCGGCGCGCAGGCCGGCGCCACCCTGATGCTGCGCGCCGGCACCCGGAACGTGCCGCTGCGCGTGGCCGGCCCCATCCTGCGCGCCCGCAGCGGCCAGCGCCTGGGCGTGATGGACATCGGCGCCCTGCAGTGGCGCTTCCACCAGCTCGGCAAGCTGTCGCGCATCGACCTCAAGCTGCGCGACGGCGTCGACCGCGCCGCCTTCGAGCGCGGCCTGGCACGCGAGCTGGAACGCGATTTCCCGGGCCGCTTCACGGTGGCGGCGCCGAACGACGCCAACCAGGAGAGCCGCAACAATAATCTCAGCCGCGCCTACCGCGTCAACCTGACGGTGCTGGCCCTGGTGGCCCTGTTCACCGGCGCCTTCCTGGTGTTCTCGACCCAGGCCCTGTCGGTGCTGCGGCGGCGCAGCCAGTTCGCGCTGCTGCGGGTGCTGGGCCTGCCGCGCCGCCTCCTGCTGCGCCAGGTGCTGCTCGAAGGCGCCAGCCTCGGCGTGATAGGCGCCCTGCTCGGCATCGCCGCGGGTTACGGACTGGCGGCGGCCGCGCTGGCCTTCTTCGGCGGCGACCTCGGCGCCGGCTACTTCCCCGGCGTGAAGCCGACCGTCCACTTCACGCCGGTGGCGGCGAGCGTGTTCTTCCTGCTTGGCCTGGGCGTGGCCCTGCTGGGCTGCGCGGCGCCGGCCTGGGAAGCGGCGCGCGCCCGGCCCGCCGTCGCCCTCAAGTCCGGCAACGACGAGACCGCGTTGGCCCGCCTGGCGCGCATCTGGCCCTCGCTGCTCTGCCTCGGCGCGGCCGCGGCCTGCGCCTTCGCCCCGCCGGTGTTCGAGCTGCCGCTGTTCGGCTATTTTGCCGTGGCCCTGCTGCTGATCGGCGGGATCGGCCTGATGCCGCGCCTGGCGGCCAGCAGCTTCCGCTTTCTGAACCGCCTGCACATGCGGCGCGGCTCGGGCCATCCGGAACGCGCGCCTTCGCCGGTGCTGTCGCTGGCGCTGGCGCGGCTCGCCAATGCGCCGGGCCAGGCATCGATCGCCCTGGGCGGCGTGCTGGCCAGCTTCAGCCTGATGGTCGCGATGGGCATCATGGTGGCCAGCTTCCGCGTCTCGGTGGACGACTGGATGCTGCACATCCTGCCGGCCGACCTCTACGTGCGCACCGCCAGCGGCGGCAATACCGGCGGCCTCGGACCCGCCGAACAGGCGGCGATCGCCGCGCTGCCCGGCGTCGCGCAGGCAGCCTTCCTGCGCACCCGCCCGCTGTCGCTCGACCCGGCGCGGCCGAACATCACCCTGGTCGCGCGCGACATCGATGCCGCCGACCCGGGCCGCCTGCTGGCCCTGGTCGGCGCGAGCGCTCCGGCGCCGGCCGGCGAACTGCCGGCATGGGTGTCGGAAGCCATGAGCGACCTGTACGGCATGCATGCCGGCCAGCGGATCGAACTGCCGCTGGGCGGCCGCAAGCAAGTCTTCTTCATCGCCGGCGTCTGGCGCGACTATGCCAACCAGTCCGGTTCGGCAATCGTCAGGCTGGCGGACTACCGCCGCCTGACCGGCGACACCACCGTCACCGATGCCGCGCTGTGGGCCGCCGACGGCACGCAGCCGGAGTCCATCGCCGCGCGGCTGCGCGGCCTGCCCTTCGGCGCCAGCCTGCAGCTGGCCAGCCCCGGCGAGATCCGCGCCGCCAGCCTGCGCATCTTCGACCGCAGCTTCGCCGTCACCTATCTGCTGGAGGCGATCGCGATCGCCATCGGCCTGTCCGGGGTGGCCGCCACCTTCTCGGCCCAGACCCTGGCGCGCGCCCGCGAATTCGGCATGCTGCGCCACGTGGGCGTGTCGCGCGGCCAGGTGCTGCGCATCCTGGCGCTGGAAGGCGGCTCGCTGACCGTGCTGGGCGTGGCCACCGGCTTCGCCCTCGGCCTGCTCATCAGCCTGATCCTGGTCTATGTGGTGAACCCGCAATCCTTCCACTGGACCATGCAGCTGCACCTGCCCTGGTCCCTGCTCGGCAGCGTGGCCGCGGTGCTGGTGGCGGCCTCGGTCGCCACCGCGCTGGTGTCGGGCCGCTATGCGCTGTCCAGCGGGCCGGTGCGCGCCGTGCGGGAGGACTGGTGATGCGCCTGCTCCGCCTGCTGATCGCCATGCTGTCGCTGCTGGCCGGCGCCGCCCTTGCGGGCCCGCCGCAATTCGCGCCGGTGACGCCCGGCCGCGCCCTCGTGTTCCCGCAGGACTATGGCGCCCATCCCGGGCACCGCACCGAATGGTGGTACGTGACCGGCTGGCTGAACACGCCTGACGGCAAGCCGCTCGGCTTCCAGGTCACATTCTTTCGCAGCCGCACCGAACACGATCCGGATAATCCCAGCGCCTTCGCGCCGAAGCAGCTGGTGATCGGCCACGCCGCCCTCTCCGATCCGGCTGCCGGCCACCTGCTGCACGACCAGCGCAGCGCGCGCGAAGGCTTCGGCCTGGCATGGGCGAAAACCGGCGATACCGACGTCAAGCTCGAAGACTGGCGCATGCGGCGCGGGCCGGACGGCCGCTACCTGGTCTCGGTCCGCGGCAGCCAGCTGGCCTTCGAACTGCAGCTCACGCCGACCCAGCCGGTGCTGCTCGAAGGCGAGGCCGGTTTTTCGCGCAAGGGCCCGCAAGCCGGGCACGCCAGTTATTATTACAGCGAGCCCCACCTGGCGGTGTCGGGCACGGTGACCAGCAGGGGCAAGCCGGTATCGGTCAAGGGCACGGCCTGGCTCGACCACGAATGGTCCAGCCAGGTGCTGGACACGAATGCGGCCGGCTGGGACTGGACCGGGATCAATCTGGATGACGGCGGCGCCCTGATGGCCTTCCAGATCCGCGCCAGGGATGGCGCCAAGCTGTGGGCCCACGCCACCCTGCGCGATGGCGCCGGCCGCCTGAGCCAGTTCGGCCCGGACCAGGTCGGCTTTGCGCCGCGGACGCGCTGGAAATCGCCGCGCACCGGCGCCACCTACCCGGTGGCGACCACGATCACGACCGGCGCGCTGCGCTGGCTGCTGAAGCCGCTGCAGCCGGACCAGGAACTCGACTCGCGCCGCTCGACCGGCGCCGTGTACTGGGAAGGCGCGGTGACGGTGGAGCGCGACGGCCGCCAGCTGGGCCGCGGCTACCTCGAGCTGACCGGCTACCTCGACCCAATGAAACTTTGAAGCACTCCGCCAACAAGAAGCCAAGAGACATGAGTAAAAGCACTACCAGTTCCAACGATGCCGTCAGCCGCAAGGGCACCTTTGCCGCCCTCGCCGGCCTCTTCCCCTTCCTGCGCCCCTACCGCCGCCAGTTCGTGCTGGCCGGGATCGCCCTGCTGGTCGCCGCCGGCGCCACCCTGGCCATCCCCTACGCCTTCAAGCAGATGATCGACCACGGCTTCGGCGCCGCGGCCGGTGGCAAGAGCATCGCCAACGTCAACGCCACCTTCCTCGCCCTGTTCGGGGTGGCGGCGGTGCTGGGGGTGGCGACCGCCGCCCGCTTCTACATGGTGTCCTGGCTGGGCGAGCGCGTGACGGCCGATATCCGCAGCGCCGTCTACTCCCACGTAGTCCGGCAAAGCCCGGAATTCTTCGAAACCACCCGCACAGGCGAAGTGCTGTCGAGGCTCACCACCGACACCACCCTGATCCAGGCCGTGGTCGGCACCAGCATCTCGCTGGCGCTGCGCAACAGCCTGCTGTTCGTGGGCGGACTGGCCATGCTGTTCGTGACCAGCGCCAAGCTCACCTCCATCATCCTCGGCCTGCTGGTGCTGGTGGTGGTGCCGATCGTGCTGTTCGGCCGCCGCGTGCGCAAGCTGTCGCGCGACTCCCAGGACCGCATCGCCGACGCCTCGGCGCTGGCCGGCGAGATCCTCAACGCCATGCCCACCGTACAGTCCTTCACCGGCGAGCGGCGCGAAGCCCAGCGTTTCGGCGCTTCCGTCGAGCACGCCTTCCACACCGCGATGCGGCGTATTCGCGCGCGCTCCATCCTCACCATGCTGGCCATCGTACTGGTGTTCGGTGCCATCGTCTTCGTGTTGTGGCTGGGCGCCCACGCGGTGCTGGAAGGCTCGATGACGGGCGGCGACCTCGGCCAGTTCATCCTGTATGCCTCGATCGTCTCCGGCGCCGTGGGCGCCCTGTCCGAAGTGATGGGCGAAGCCCAGCGCGCGGCCGGCGCCGCCGAGCGCCTGCTGGAACTGCTGGCCCTGCGCTCCAGCATCGAGAGCCCGCTGCAGCCGAAGCCGCTGCCGGCGCGCCAGGCCGCCGGCAGCTCGCTGCAGCTGGCCGGCGTCGGCTTCTCCTATCCCTCGCGTCCCGACCACGCAGCGCTATCCCACCTCGACCTGAACATCAAGCCGGGCGAGACGGTCGCCATCGTCGGTCCCTCCGGCGCCGGCAAGACCACCCTGTTCCAGCTGCTGCTGCGCTTCTACGATCCGCAGTCGGGCGCGATCCTGCTGGACGGCGTCGACATCCGCGACCTCGACCTGCACGTGCTGCGCAACGCGATCGGCATCGTACCCCAGGACACGGTGATCTTCTCGGCCGACGCGATGGAAAACATCCGCTATGGCCGGCCGGAGGCCAGCGACGCCGAAGTGATCGCGGCGGCGAAGATGGCGGCCGCCCACGAATTCATCGAACGCCTGCCCGAGGGCTACGGCTCCTACCTGGGCGAGCGCGGCGTGCGCCTGTCCGGCGGCCAGCGCCAGCGCATCGCGATCGCGCGGGCGTTGCTCAAGAATCCGCCGCTGCTGCTGCTGGACGAAGCCACCAGCGCCCTCGACGCCGAATCCGAGCGCCTGGTGCAGAGCGCCCTGGAAGCGGCGATGGTCGGCCGCACCACCCTCATCATCGCCCACCGCCTGGCCACCGTGCAGCGCGCCGACCGCATCATCGTGATGGAGGACGGCCGCATCGTCGAGACCGGCACCCACGCCTCGCTGGTGGCGCTGGGCGGCATCTATGCGAACCTGGCGGCGCTGCAGTTCCATCATGTGCAGGTAGTCCACTGAGCACCCGAGCGCTCCCGGCGCCCGGGGCCGCCCTTTCCGGTCCCGGCAGTTCGGTGTAGAGTGGCGCGGTTGACCAGACCGATCCACTGGAGCCCCCCTTGAGCGATACCGAACTGCTTGCACGCTGCACCACCGTCCTCCCCGGCCACCGCGCCCGCCGCCCGGCCGAGATGTTCTCCGCCATGGCCGCCTGGTGCGAAGCCAAGGGCATCCAGCACGACGTCTACGGCGAAGGCGCGGTGGTCCAGGACTTCGAACGCAAGGTCGCCGAACTGCTCGGCTTCGAAGCGGCCGTCTTCTGCATTTCCGGCACCATGACCCAGGTGACCGCCCTGCGCCTGGCCGCGATGGACCGTGGCATGGCGCCGGTGGCCCTGCACCCGACTTCGCACATCTTCGTGCACGAGCAGTCGAACTACCAGCTTCTGAACCACTTCGCCGCGCTGTCGGTCGGCGAGCGCCACCGTCCCTGGACCGCGGCCGATATCACCGGCATTCCGGAACGGCTGTCCGCCGTCGGCCTCGAGATCCCGATGCGCGAGATCGGCGGCCAGCTCTCCAGCTGGGACGAACTGCAGGCGATCAAGGCGCACTGCCGCGCGAAGGGCATCCACCTGCACATGGACGGCGCGCGCCTCTGGGAAGCGGCGGCCGGTTATGCCCGTCCGCTGGCCGAGATCGCAGCCGGCTTCGATTCGGTCTACGTCTCGCTGTACAAGGGTATCGGCGGCGTCGGTGGTGCGATGCTGCTGGGGACGCGCGAATTCGTGGCCCGTGCCGCCAAATGGTTCGCGCGCCAGGGCGGCAAGCTGGTGCACCAGAGCCCCTACGTGGTGGCGGCGGCAATGCAGTTCGATGCGCGCCTGGCCAGCATGCCGGCGCTGTTCGAGCGCACCCGCTTCGTGTACGAGGTACTGGCCGAGCATCCGGTCCTGAAGCTCAATCCGGCGGCGCCCCAGGCCAATATGCTGCACGTGCACCTGCCGGTCGGCCGCGAGCGCGCGCTCGAGATCCGCCGCAAACTGGCGGCCGAGCACGGGCTGTGGATCTTCCACCGCATCAGCCACGGCGTGCTGCCCGACACCTCCTACTTCGAACTCTACGTGGGCGACAATCTCCTCGAAGCGCCCGACGGACGTGTGCGTGAGGCGGCGGCGCTGCTGGCGGCCGAGGTGCAGGCGGCGATCGGTTAAAATGCCGGATCATCAACCCGCTTTACACCGAAACCCCGATGCGCCAATACACAGACCTCATGCGCCATGTCCGCGACCATGGCACGGTCAAGCTGGATCGCACCGGTACCGGCACGCGTTCCGTGTTCGGCTACCAGATGCGATTCAACCTCCAGGACGGCTTCCCGCTGGTGACGACCAAGAAGGTGCACCTGAAGTCGATCATCCATGAACTCATCTGGTTCCTGAACGGTTCGACCAATATCGCCTACCTGAAGGAGAACGGCGTCTCGATCTGGGACGAGTGGGCCGACGAGAACGGCAACCTGGGCCCGATCTACGGCTACCAGTGGCGCAGCTGGCCGGCGCCGGACGGTTCGCACATCGACCAGGTCAGCCAGGTGCTGGACCAGATCAGGAACAATCCGGATTCGCGCCGCATGATCGTCTCCGCCTGGAACGTCGCCGACGTACCGCAGATGAAGCTGCCGCCCTGCCACGCCTTTTTCCAGTTCTACGTGGCCGAAGGCAAGCTGTCCTGCCAGCTCTACCAGCGCAGCGCCGACATCTTCCTCGGCGTACCCTTCAATATCGCTTCCTACGCCCTGCTGACCCACATGATGGCCCAGCAGGCCGGCCTGGAAGTGGGCGACTTCATCTGGACCGGCGGCGACTGCCACCTGTACGCGAACCACATGGAACAGGTCGAGCTGCAGCTGTCTCGCGAAGAACGCCCGCTGCCGAAGCTGGTCATCCGCCGCAAGCCGGAGTCGCTGTTCGACTACAAGTTCGACGACTTCGAGGTGGTCGGCTACGATCCGCATCCCGCGATCAAGGCCCCGGTGGCGGTGTAATCCCATGGCTAAGCAAATCACTCTCGTGGTCGCGATGGACGGCCAGCGCGGCATCGGCGTCGACAACCAGCTGCCCTGGCACCTGCCCGAGGACCTGGCCCACTTCAAGCGGGTCACCCTCGGCCATCCCATCATCATGGGCCGCAAGACCTTCGACTCGATCGGCCGCCCGCTGCCCAAGCGCCGCAACATCGTCGTCACCCGCAACGCGGACTGGTGCTACGCCGGCGTCGAGGTGGCGGGGTCGCTGCAGGAGGCGGTCGCCCTCGCCGGCGATGAACCCGCCAGCATCATCGGCGGCGCCCAGATCTTCCATGAATCGATGGGCCTCGCCGACCGCATGATCATCACGCACATCGACGGCGTCTACCGCTGCGACACCTTCTTCCCCGAGATCGACCCGGCAACCTGGATCGAGACCGCGCGCGAGGAGCATCGCTCGGCCGATGGGGTGGCGTTTGCCTTCGTCACTTACGAGCGCAGGAAGTAGGCTCGGCCACAAGAGTGCGCCACGATCGGACCAGTCTGGTTAACCTAGCAAAAATTTTTGCACGGGACCGGAAGTTTTCTGCGAAAATCCGCTTCTCAATTTTTTACGGTGCCGTGCCCGGCCATCTCTACATTCCTGGAGATGGGGTGCACGGCGCTTCGCTTTGGAGCTGTCCATGAAATTTCGATTCCCTATCGTCATCATTGACGAGGACTTCCGTTCCGAGAACACTTCGGGCCTCGGCATTCGCGCGCTGGCCGCCGCGATGGAAAAAGAAGGCATGGAAGTGCTGGGCCTGACGAGCTATGGCGACCTGTCCCAGTTCGCCCAGCAGCAGTCGCGCGCCTCGGCCTTCGTGCTGTCGATCGACGACGAGGAATTCGGCGGCGGGACGCTCGAAGAGACCAATTTCGCCCTTAGCGCGCTGCGCGCCTTCGTGCAGGAGATCCGCCACAAGAACTCGGACATCCCGATCTACATCTACGGCGAGACCCGCACCAGCCGCCACATCCCGAACGACATCCTGAAGGAGCTGCACGGCTTCATCCACATGTTCGAGGACACGCCGGAGTTCGTGGCGCGCCACATCATCCGCGAAGCGAAAGCCTACCTGGACAGCCTGGCGCCGCCCTTCTTCCGCGCCCTGGTCAACTACGCCAACGACGGCTCCTATTCCTGGCACTGCCCCGGCCACTCCGGCGGCGTCGCCTTCCTGAAATCGCCGATCGGCCAGATGTTCCACCAGTTCTTCGGCGAGAACATGCTGCGCGCCGACGTCTGCAACGCAGTCGAGGAACTCGGCCAGCTGCTGGACCACACCGGCCCAGTGGCCAAGTCCGAGCGCAACGCCGCCCGCATCTACAACGCCGATCACTGCTACTTCGTCACCAACGGCACCTCGACCTCGAACAAGATGGTCTGGCACTCGACCGTGGCGCCGGGCGACATCGTCGTGGTCGACCGTAACTGCCACAAGTCGATCCTGCACTCGATCATCATGTGCGGCGCGATCCCGGTCTTCCTGATGCCGACCCGGAACAACCTCGGCATCATCGGCCCGATCCCACTGGAAGAGTTCTCGCCGGAGTCGATCCGCAGGAAGATCGAAGCGAACCCCTTCGCCCGCGAAGCCAAGAACAAGAAGCCGCGCATCCTGACCATCACCCAGTCTACCTACGACGGCGTGGTCTATAACGTCGAGACCCTGCGCGAACTGCTGGACGGCAAGATCGACACCCTGCACTTCGACGAAGCCTGGATCCCGCACGCGACCTTCCACGACTTCTACAAGAACATGCACGCGATCGGCCGCGACCGCCCGCGCGCCAAGGAGTCGATGATCTTCTCGACCCAGTCGACCCACAAGCTGCTGGCCGGCCTCTCGCAGGCCTCGCAGGTGCTGGTGCGCGAGTCGGAAACCGTCAAGCTGGACCAGGACGCCTTCAACGAGGCCTACCTGATGCACACCTCGACCTCGCCGCAATACTCGATCATCGCGTCCTGCGACGTCGCCGCCGCGATGATGGAAGCGCCGGGCGGCACCGCCCTGGTCGAAGAGTCGATCTACGAATCGCTGGACTTCCGCCGCGCCATGCAGAAGGTCGACGAAGAGATCGGCGACGACTGGTGGTTCAAGGTCTGGGGCCCGCAGGTCACCAGCGAGGAAGGCATCGGCACCCAGGCCGACTGGATGATCCATGCCGAGGACACCTGGCACGGCTTCGGCAAGCTGGCCGAAGGCTTCAACATGCTGGACCCGATCAAGGCCACCGTGGTGACCCCGGGCCTGGCACTGGACGGATCCTTCGACGACTCCGGCATCCCGGCCTCGATCGTGACCAAGTACCTGGCCGAGCACGGCGTGATCATCGAGAAGTGCGGCCTGTACTCCTTCTTCATCCTGTTCACGATCGGCATCACCAAGGGCCGCTGGAACACCCTGGTCACCGCCCTGCAGCAGTTCAAGGACGACTACGACCGCAACCAGCCGATGTGGCGCATCATGCCGGAGTTCACGGCGGCCAACCCGCGCTACGAATCCTGGGGCCTGCGCGACCTCTGCCAGCAAATCCACGACTTCTACAAGTCGCGCGACGTGGCCCGCCTGACCACCGAGATGTATTTGTCGGACATGATCCCGGCGATGAAGCCGTCGGACGCCTTCGCCAAGATGGCCCACCGCGAGATCGAGCGCGTGGCGATCGAAGACCTGGAAGGCCGCATCACGGCGATCCTGCTGACGCCTTACCCGCCGGGCATCCCGCTGCTGATCCCGGGCGAGCGCTTCAACAAGACCATCGTCGACTACCTGCGTTTTGCGCGTGATTTCAATGAGCGCTTCCCGGGCTTCGAGACCGATGTGCACGGCCTGGTCAAGCGTGAGGTGGATGGCAAGCTGGGGTATTTCGTCGACTGCGTGAGGCAGGACTGATTCACGGCCGCGTCATTCGCAAGCCCGGAGCGATCCGGGCTTTTTTTATGAGCACTCGCGAAATCAACGAATGCGCGGCCATCGAGCAGAAAGCGGTCGAAGCGAAGCTCAACCAGGCGTACCAGCGGACGCTCAAGGCGCTCGACGACGAGGGCAATGAAAGCATCGAGACGAAGAAGAAGCTGATCGTGGCGCAGCGCGCCTGGGTCAAATTCCGCGAGGCCGATTGCGATGCCGTCTACCAGCGCAATGCCGGCGGCACCATCCGCACCGTCATGTATATCGGCTGCATGCAGACCCACGCCAAGGAGCGCATCAAGGCGCTTGAGGATTTTTCGCCGGCTTACTGAAGCCAAGGGCTCGCAAACGAAAAAAGGGGCCGCAGCCCCTTTTGAACATGATACAGCCTGGCGCACCAGGCATCGAAAACCGTATCAGGTCTTCGGCAAGGTCACGCCATGCTGGCCCTGGTACTTGCCGCCACGGTCCTTGTACGAAGTCTCGCAGACTTCGTCGCTTTCGAAGAACAGCACCTGGGCGCAGCCCTCGCCAGCGTAGATCTTGGCCGGCAGCGGCGTGGTGTTCGAGAACTCCAGGGTCACATAGCCTTCCCACTCCGGCTCGAAGGGCGTCACGTTGACGATGATGCCGCAGCGCGCATAGGTCGACTTGCCGAGGCAGACCGTCAGCACATTGCGCGGGATGCGGAAGTACTCGATGGTGCGGGCGAGCGCGAAGGAGTTCGGCGGGATGATGCAGACGTCGCTTTTCACGTCCACGAAGGAGTTCGAATCGAAGTTCTTCGGATCGACGATGGTGCTGTTGATGTTCGTGAACACCTTGAATTCGTCGGCGCAGCGGATGTCGTAGCCGTACGACGAGGTACCCCAGGAGATGATCTTGCGGCCTTCGTTTTCCCTGACCTGCTTGGCCGAGAAAGGCTCGATCATGCCGTGTTCTTCCGCCATCCGGCGGATCCATTTGTCGCTTTTGATGCTCATCGCAGGGCTTTCCGGTGAATGAATAGTAACCCGCGATTCTACGCGAAAGCCTTGCGGCGGTCATCTGTCGCAAGCTCGGGCAAAAGACGTCCTATCATCTCGCGGGTCAGCTGCGCGGTGAGCTGGGGCGACTCCATCGGATACAGGTGGGAGCCCTCGATCGTGACCAGATTCTCGCCCACCAGCCTGCGGGTCGAGGCCATGCCGGCCTGGCGCAGTTCTTCCGAACGGGTGCCGGCCACGAAGCCGATCGGCAGCGGGTAGGGCTTGCGCAGCACCTCGCCCATGTCGTGCGGCAGGCTGCTGTAGATGGCCGCCTCGACGTCGCGGTCGAAGCGCAGCTGCACGCCTTGCGGATGCGGGGCCAGGCCGTGGTCGAGATAGTCGTCCAGCGCGCCCGGCGCCCAGGCCTGGAATATCGGTTTCGAGATGAAGTGTTCGTAGGCGGCCGCGCGCGAAGGCCAGACATTGCGGCGCCGTTCGGCGATGCCGCCCGGGGACAGCTTGCGTCCCAGGCCCAGCGCTTTCGCGATCCGCCAGACGTGGGCGCGCCAGCCCGCCACCACCGGCGAATCCAGCATCACCACGCAGCGCGCGAGATCCGGCCGGCGCCAGGCGGCCAGCATGCCGACCGCGCCGCCGAGCGAGTGCCCGACCAGGATCGCCGGTTCGTCATGGCGTTCGAGCTGGGCGATCAGCTCGTCGATCAGCGCATGCCAGTTGTCGTCCACCGGATAGCGCGGATCGTGGCCGAGCATGTCGGTGGTGTGGACGTCGAAATCGCGGCCCAACTCCCCGAGCAGGCGTCCGTAGGAGCCCGCCGGATAGCTGTTCCCGTGCGTGAAATGCAGCAGAGGCTTGTTCATGCCGCCCATTGTAAGGGCATTGCAGCGCACGGGTTGCCGGCGCGCTTTCCGTTTAGAGGGAAACGCCTACAGCCGGCAGCACCAGGTGCAGCACACCGCATCGCCGTCGGCGCCTCCCTTCCCGATCAGGGACGCTCTTGCGGCGGCTGCGGGCGGCGCTTGCGCATCTGCTCGCGCTGTTCGGGCGTCAGCACGGCCAGCACCTGGGCGTGGACGCGGGCCTGCAGCAGCGCCTCGGCGGCGATCGCCTGGCCGAGCTCGCGCGAGGCGGCACTGGCCCTGGCTTCGTCGAACTGGGCGGCGTCGCCGAGGGCGCGCAGGGCTTCGTGGGCGCGCCGCACCGCCTTTTCCTGCTGGCGGTGCTGCGGCGCGGCGGCATGCCGGATCGCGAACAGTTTGTCCTGCTGGGCTTCGGTCAGGTGCAGGCCGCCGTGATGGCCGAATCCGGGACCGCCCTCGTGGCCGAAGCCCGGACCGCCACTGTGCTCGCCGCCGTGGCCGAAACCGGGACCGCCAGGGCCACGGCCTTCCGCTTCGGGACCAGGACCAGGACCGCGGCCTTCGCGGCCCTGGGCGGCGTCCTGGCCGCCGTCAGCCGGAGGGGCTTCCAGCTGGCCGGCGGCGAAGGTGGTGGCACAGCAGGCCGCGAGCAGTGCGGCGGCGATGATTTTGCGCGTCGGATTCATGTCGTGCATCCTTGAGTGGTTGGGATGCCGCATTGTCGTGTGCGCCTCTGTTAAGTGGTGTTAGGCCGGTGTAAAACGAGGTAAAGAGAATCCATGGCCGGCTGCCCCATTTCCCGCCATTTGCTAAGATGCGAACATGACTCAAGTGCTGTTAATCGACGACGATACCGAACTGGTCGGGATGTTCACCGAATACCTGGAGCAGGAAGGCTTCCGGGTGGCCTGTGCCCACGACGGCGAAGCCGGGGCGCGCGAAGCGCTCAGCGGCCATTACGCCATCGTCATCCTCGACGTGATGATGCCTCGCATGAACGGCATCGAGACCCTGCGCCGCATCCGCGCCGCCAGCCGCATCCCCGTGCTGATGCTGACCGGCCGCGGCGACGACGCCGACCGCATCCTCGGCCTCGAACTGGGCGCCGACGACTACGTGACCAAGCCCTGTACCCCGCGCGAGATGACTGCCCGCGTGCGCGCCATCCTGCGCCGCACCCAGGGCACCGGCACCGAGGGAACCGGCATCACGCTGTCGGTCGGCAAGCTGACCATGCTGCCCGAACAGCGCCGCGCCACCTGGGACGGCGTACCGCTGGAACTGACCAGCACCGAATTCAACCTGCTCGAAGTCCTGGCCCGCAACGCCGGCCGCCCGGTCAGCAAGAACGACCTGTCCGAACAGGGCCTGGGCCGTCCGCTGGCCCGCTTCGACCGCAACATCGACGTCCACCTGAGCAGCCTGCGCCACAAGCTGGGCACGCTGGCGGACGGCCGCTCCTGCCTGCAGACCGTCTACCGTCTCGGCTACCAGCTGATCCGCGAATAACGATGGGCCGGCTGTTCTGGAAGTTCTTCCTGTCGATCCTGCTCGCCCAGGTGGCGGCCACGATCGGCATCGGCGGCACCGTGTGGCTGCGCGACCAGGCCCGGCATCGCAACACCGAACCGACGCTGGACGTCGGCCCGCCCGCCGCCATCATGCTCGACGCGGCCACTGCCACCCTGAGACACGGCGGCATCGACGGCCTGCGCGAACTGGCCGCCAGCAACCGCCGCGTGCGCCTGTATGTGCTCGACGAGCAGGGCCACGAACTGCTCGGGCGCTCGGTGCCGGTCAAGCTGCGCGAGCAGGTCGAACGCGACCTCGAAGCCGGCCCGCAGTCCCTCCATGCCGTCGCACGCCTGACCGCCCCGGACGGCCGGCGCTACCTGGCATTTGCTTCGCGCGTCCCGGGCCCCTATCCGGGCGCCGGCGGCGAGATGCCGAAGCCCGGGTTTGCCGGCGGCGCGGGCGCCGGGGCCGGTGCCGGCGTGGGCGCCCTGCCCGGCCCCCGGATCGCCTCGCGCGACGCCGGCGGCTATGGCTCGGGCCGCGGCACCGGTCCCGGGCTCGGTCCCGGCCTCGGTCCCGGTCCACGCGGCCCCGGCGGCGGATTCGGCCTGCCGCCCGAGTTCGGACGCCACGTCGGCCGCTGGCTGCCGATCGTCGCCGCGACTCTGGCCAGCTTCCTGTTCGCAGCCCTCCTCGCCTGGTATTTCTCGCGCCCGATCCGCGCCCTGCGCGGCGCCTTCGAATCCGCCGCCGCCGGCGATCTCGCGCCCAAGTTCGCCGAGACCAGGATGGCGGTCGGCGGCGACGAGCTGGCCGAACTGGGCCAGGACTTCGACCGCATGAGCGCCCAGCTGCGCGCCCTGATGGACGGCCAGCGCCGCCTGCTGCACGACGTCTCCCACGAACTGCGCTCGCCGCTGGCGCGCCTGCAGGCGGCGATCGGCCTGGCCCACCAGCAGCCGGAAAAGATCCAGGCTTCGCTCGACCGCATCGAACGCGAAAGCGTGCGCATGGACCGCCTGGTGGGCGAGCTGCTGACCCTGTCGCGCCTGGACGCGACCAGCAAGCCGCCGGCGATGGAACAGGTCGACCTGGTCGAGATGGTCGACCAGATCGCGGACGATGCGCGCTTCGAAGCCGGCGCCCGCATCGACGTCGACGCACCGGTCCCGGTGACGGTGCGCGGCGCGCCCGACCTCCTGTGGAGCGCGGTCGAGAACATCGTGCGCAACGCCGTCAAGCATGGCGGCGCGGACGGCGCGGTCGACGTCGCCCTGCACCCCGAGGACGGTTCGGTGCACATCGAAGTCCTGGACCGCGGACCCGGCATCGCCGAGGAAGACATGGGCAAGATCTTCGATCCCTTCTTTCGTTCGAATCCGACACAGAACAACGTCGACGGCCACGGCCTGGGCCTGGCGATCGCCAAGCGCGTGGTCGAGACCCATGGCGGGCGGATCACGGCGGCGAACCGCGCCGGTGGCGGCTTGCGGGTGACGATTACCTTGCCGCGCGAGGCCTGATCTAGCGCGGCCCGGCGTACCAGTAGCGGGCGTGCCGGCGGCGGTAGTCCTCGTAGCCGACCGCGTCGCCGAACTCCAGGGTGACGGCGCCCTGCTCGTCGGTCCGCAGGCGCTCGATGCCGAGCTGGCCGTAGCGTTCGAAGACCTCGTTCTTGGGATGTTTGTAGCGGTTGCGCCAGCCTACCTGGAACACGCCCACGCTCGGCTGCACGGCCGCGAGGAAGGGCGCCGTCGACGAGGTGCCGCTGCCGTGGTGCGGCGCCAGCAGCACATCGGCACGCAGGCCCGCTGCGTTTGCCGAGACCAACGCCGCTTCCTGGGCCGCCTCGATGTCGCCGGCCAGCAGGATCGCCGTGCGCCCGTTCGAGATTCTGACGGTGCAGCTGCGCGCATTCGCCTTCGGCTTCGGGTCCGCGTAGATCGGCGCCGGCGGATGCAGCATCTCGAAGCGGACGCCGTCCCACTCCCACTGCTGGCCCGCCGTGCAGCGCAGGTGGCGCCGCGCTGCGCGCACGATGGCATGGCCATCCTCCAGCGACGAGGCAACCCAGCCGACCCGCTGTTCGCCCAGCACCGCCAGCGCGCCGCCGGTGTGATCGAGGTCGCCGTGACTCACGACCATGCCGTCGAGCACGCCGATGCCACGCATGCGCAGATAAGGCAGCAGCACGCGGCTGCCGGCGTCCAGGCCGGGCGCGTAGCCGGGACCGGTGTCGTACAGCAGGCGGTGGCCGGACGTCTCGACCAGCAGCGCCATGCCCTGGCCGACGTCGAAGGCGATAACCCGGAAGCGCCCAGGCTCAGGATGCTCGGGCATCTGCAGCAGCAGCGGCAGCCAGGCCGCGGCGCCGGCCCAGCGGTGCGGCCAGCCGCGCGGCATCAGCATCCACAGCGTGCCGCCGAGGGCCAGCAGGAACACCCAGGGCTGGGGCGACGGTGCGCGCCAGACCGCCGCCGGCAACGCGGACAGATGGCCGAGCGCAGCAGCCAGCCCCTCGACCGCCGCATGTGCCGCCACCAGCAGCCAGCCGGACAAGGGCGCGGGCAGCAGGCTGCCCAGCAGCGCCAGCGGCGTCACGATAAAACTCACCAGCGGGATCGCCACCGCATTCGCCAGCGGGCTGGCCAGCGACACCTGGCCGAACAGCAGCATGGTCAGCGGCACCAGTCCCAAGGTCACCGACCACTGGGTGCGGGCGGCCAGCGCCATCTTGTTGCGCAACCCGGTCTCATGCGGCGCAATCCTGCCGTGGCCACCGAACAGGATCACCGCCACCGCCCCGAAGGACAGCCAGAACCCCGGCCACAGCACGGCCCAGGGATCGAGCAGCACGACCACGCCGAGTGCCGCGCACAGCACGTGGGTGACGCTGGACTGCCTGCCCATCCACAGCGCCAGCGCCACCACCGTCAGCATGTAGAGCGTGCGCTGGGCCGGCACGCCGAAGCCGGCCAGCAGCACGTACAACAGCGCGACCAGCGCCCCGCTCAAGGCGGCGACCTTTTGCGCCGGCAGCCGCAAGGGCAGCTGGGCGCCGGTGAAGAAGGATCGCCGCCACAGGCTCGAGACCGCCAGCGCCGCCAGCCCGGCAATCATCGTGATGTGCAGGCCCGAGATGGAAATCAGGTGGCCGATGCCGGTGCGGTTGAAGACCTGCCAGTCCGACTGGTCGATGCCGCGCTGGTCGCCGATCACCAGCGCGACGATCACGCCTGCGTACTGCCGCCCCTCGAGCGCGCGCAGGATGCGTTCGCGCAGCAGGGCGCGGCTGCGCTCGACCACGGTGCCGAAGCGCGGCACGAAGGCGTCCAGGCGGACATTGGCGTCGTCGGCGCGCACATAGCCGGTGGCGCGCACGCCCTGCTCCAGCAGCCAGGCTTCGTAATCGAAACCGCCGGGATTGGCATTGCCGTGGGGCCGCTGCAGGCGGACTGTCAGGCGCCAGCGCTCGCCGGGCATCAGCGTTGCGGGCAGTTTCGCTTCGCCGCGACGGTCGGCGTACCAGGAGAGTGCGATCCTCGGCGGGACGGTGCCACCCGGGGTTTCCGTGCGTTCGACCTGGAGATTGAAGCGCAGGCCTTGTTCGAAGCGATATGGGAGGCTGTCGACGATGCCGACGATGGTGAGATCGCGGCCTTCGTCATCAGCGGACAGTCGGGGAGCCAGGGCGTGGTAGGCCACCAGCGCGGCCCAGGCGTAGCCGAGCACCGCGCCAGCGATGGCGGCGGCGCAGGCCTTGCCCGCATCCTTGCTGAAGCTTCCGGGGCGCTTCGCCAGCGCGATCAGTGCGACGACGCCGGCGCCGCAGGTGATCAGCACGCCGATGGATGGGAGCCCGGCGGAGGACTGCAGTACCAGCACGCCGGTTGTGAACCCCAGGATGGCGCTGCGCATCGTGGATATCGTGGACGGGCGCTCAGGGGGCGACGGGCTGCCGCGGATCTACTGAAGTGGAATTCGGGCGGCGGCTGGCCTTGTCCGGGTTCCGGAGGCGGATACTGGAGGCGATGCGATCCCATAGTGCCAGTAGTGCGTCTTCGTGCAGGCTTGTGTCGGCCGGTTTGCCGCCCGGGCGCGCGCTGATTCCAGTTCTGAGCTCCAGGGACAGGTAAGGCAGTGCCGGATCGTCAGGAGTGCCGTGCGCTTCCCAGTTGAAGCCATACGTTTTAATGAGATTGTATTCACGGGCGCGAAGCAGAGCCTCCTCTCCATCGACACCGTTGATCTTGCGTTTGCCTTCCCGAAGCTTCGTCATTCGCAGCATCATGTCCGGCGTCGTCCTTGCGTCCGTTTCGGCTATCCGGGCTAGCAAACCTGGGCCAGGGCGGGCACCAGCGATACTGGCGAGGGACAACTCCAGATCAGGGTATTCAGGCAGATCAAGATGCATCACGATGTGTTCGCCGCTGTGAACAGGAAGCGGATCGACAAAGACGGCGCGTTCGACACAAAAGCCGGGCAAGCTGGAGACCTCATCGTCGCCACGCCTCCGTATCCGCGCAAGAAGTGCCTCAGCCTCAGCCACCCTCGATTCTTGCGTCGTATCGGCTGATAGAGAGACGCTTACACCGCCGATATGTGCGTGACTGTCGACTGACACCGATTCACTATAGACACGCCGATCCCCTTTCATCAAATACCCGCGGCTGCGCCCGTATAGGAAAGTTCGCCCGACCATACCTGCGTTTCGAAGATCGTGCGCCTCGACCATTCCCCCTTCGGTATTAGTAGCCGGATCCGCTTGGCTCGCTTCGATCGCGGCTTCGCGCGCCGCGACTCGCCGACGGAAAGCCGTCTCGCTCTCTTCGACCGTGACAAGCTCGAATCCGTCCAGGATACTGCCGGAAACGCTGACTTCGGCTTGGGCAGGTACATCGACCACGTAGCGGCCGACACACACTGTCTTCATCTTTTCCGTCATGTGCGCCACCTCGGACCTGTCGCGCATGCTGCGAGCCTCGCTGAACGCCCAGCTTCCCATAGAGCCCAAGGCCATCAACGAAATCACGACGTAGAGCCATCGGCGCATTTGCGTCTTCTCCCAAAGGGCGCTCAATAGATGACAAGAGGATGGCGGCAGATCAGACTGATGCAGGCGGATCATCGGCAGACAAGCCCTCTGCCGGAACTGGAGCAGGTGCCACCGACAGGGCAGCCTCGGCATGCCGCATCAATTGCCATGTACTGCGACGCTGGATGACATCTGGACCGGCAGCTTTCGCAAACACACCAGCCGGCACTCGGAACGTAGCGGGCGGCAGCACGCTCCCCCGAGCAAACCAACGCGTGCCGTCCAGCGCATGCGCCTCTTCACAGCGCCACCAACCGCTGGCGGGACAAACTTCTCCGGTGCGAATATATGCACCGATGGCTATTGCGGAGTGGTCGGCGGCAACGAGGCTTAGGCCAGGTGACGGCGTGACGGCGGGCGCCAACGCCACTGCAGGCATACTGCGCGGGCGCATGCGTTTGTCAACCAAAGTCCAGGCTGTACGTCGAGGAATCTCCACGCTCGGTTGAATGCGTTTCAGCTTTTGCCACAAAGTCTGGCGCGGCAGCAGCAGCGCTTGAGGCATGCGTACGTCTTTGCGAGTGTATTGGACCCGGCCCCCATAAACAATCATACCTTCGGCGACGTCGCTGCAGCGCCACCATCCAGTCTGTGGACAGACCTCACCCGCCTGGACCATGGCACCCAGCATAGGGCCCGTGGGTCCAGGCTCCGGACCCGAGCTTGGTGGTGGCTTGTTCTTGCGCAAACGGACGCTGGAAACAACGTTATCCCATAGTGCCAGCAAAGCGTCCTCGTGCAAGCTCGCGCCGGCCGGCTTACCGCCAGGACGCTCGCCTATGCCGGCCTGTGCTTCAAGTGACAAGTATGGTCGCAAAAGATCCCCATCCGCGCCGCGATGCTCCCAGTTGAGCGTGTATGTCGTCGTAAAATTGAACTCGCGAATGCGTTCGACAAGTTCCTCGCCGTCCATGCCATTGATGCTACGTGGTTCGGCACGAAGTTTAGTTACCCGCAATAGTTCGTCGGCCCCGGCGTTCGCATCCATCTTTGCATATCGTGCAAGCACACCTGGCCCGGGACGGCCACC
Organism: Massilia sp. 2TAF26; assembly: GCF_052115005.1. Classification (NCBI taxonomy): domain Bacteria; kingdom Pseudomonadati; phylum Pseudomonadota; class Betaproteobacteria; order Burkholderiales; family Oxalobacteraceae; genus Massilia; species Massilia sp. 2TAF26. The sequence goes on along the minus strand of NZ_JBFRFV010000009.1, from coordinate 74,379 downwards.
TGCGACGCTTAAAAGCGTCAGCGCCACATCCGGGTGGTCCGGCATGCTGAGGTGCATGGCGACTTGTTCACTTTTGTGCGCAGGCAGCGGCTCGGCGAAGATTGCACGCGAAACGCAAAAGCCTGGGACCGTTGGTATTTCGTCTTCCCCGCGCATTTGTAGCCGTGCAAGCAGCCCTTCAACCGCTTTAGCATCGGACTCGTCCACATATTTCGCTGACAATGTAAAGCTCATCCCAGCAGTATGCGCATAAGCCTCTACCGATACCCACTCGACATCTACCTTTTGTCCTTCTATGAACTCGTAGCTACGTGTGCGGCCAAAAATAATTGTTCGACCAATCATCCCTGGAATGCGAAGTTCGCGTGACTCGACAATTCCGCCCCCGCCCCTACTTGCCGATCCGGCGCTCCTCTGGTTGATCTCGACCTCACGCGTGGCAAGACGCTGCTGGAATTCAAACTCGGATTCTTCAGCCGATACAATTTCGAACCCATCGATCCTTTCATGTGTGAGGTCAACTTCAGCTTGACTCGGGACATCGATCAGGTAGCGTCCGACGCATACCGTTTTCATCTTTTCCGTCATTTTTGCCACCTCGGATCTGTCGCGCATGCTGCGGACTTGGCCGGCGGCCCAGCTTCCCGCACACGCGAGGGCTGCCAGCAGGACGATGAGTTCCCGCCATCCGCGTTTCCTTATTCGCGTCATGGCAACTTCTGAATTGGCTTGAGGATAGGGTGATTGTCGCAGCGACATGGCAGCAGCTCGACGTAGCCTTGCGAAGGCGCAAGTATTTCGTTAGTTGCAAGCAGTTTTTCGTCACTACGGGCTGAAGTGCCGGTCCTGAGATCTGGACAGTAAGAAGTCTCCGCCGGATAAGCTTTAGCAACAGGATTTTTCGCCAAACTCATGGCGACTCCTGCACCAGTTTAACAACGAGATGTTGCGTGAGCAGCAAGACACTATCGTCATTGAAAGCTTCCTGATGCTCAATGCCGCGCATTTCGAATATATGCCGGATCTTCCCTCGCGGTCCTGCTCCAGATTGCTGTGGAACGGTGCCATCACCGCCCACATCCTGCCGTGCCGGCACAAATTCCAGCGTCGTCTTTCCCTCAACCTGGACACGCCGCCCTACAGTTTCCCGGTATCCCAACAAGCGAGCGCGACGCAGATTCGCCTCAGTAAAGACCGCATCACCACCCGGAACACGGGCCACCCAGCGGACGGCACCAAACGACAGGTGTGCCCGATCCGCGCCGTAGAATGCGTAGGTATTTGGGTGGTAATAAGTATCCAGGGTGTCGCGGTGGAATCGTTCTGTATGATCGATCGCTTCAAGAACAGCTTTCTTGGCGCTCCGTTCGTCATTTTTATAGTGTCCAGCGGGATCGATCAGTGCTGGATCGACGAGTCGATACCACGAATTCATGTCGCGATAAAGGTCGTAGGGGTTACCACCCGGCAGATGAACCACGTCACGTGGTACGTCCTTGTTATTGACTCGACTTAGCATGCACACATGCAGCCATGGTCCCGGATACAAATGGTTAGGCAAAAGTTCCAGCGGGCCGCGTGCGGTAGCCATTATCGGCATCGTAAGTTCCGGCCGCCCCCCTAATATGTCGGCCACAAACTCCGCTTTCGTATTGTCAAGGGATCCATTGCTGGGGCTCCAGCTTTCAGTACCGCACGCAATTCGGCGATAGCAGGCCGGAGCGCCGAATGCGGGCATGGCGCCATGAATGACACCTAGTATGTGTTCCGGGATTTGTTTGGCGCAAGCTCTGGCAACCAAGCCACCCATCGAATGTGTCACGAGGATGACCTTACTGCATTGGCGCTTGTTATCAGTCCAGAACTTGATCGTCTCTTCGATGCGCTGACGCAGGCGCTTTGCCGAGTCCTCACAGGATTCAAGCCAGTTGTATCCACACGCGTACACCGGAAAGTAATACTCGGCGTGCTTTTCGAGTTCCTTTTCCGTGATCTTTTGAACCGAGCGCTCCCCCCATCTTTCCGGATCACAGGCCATGATTTCCTTCCAGTGCCGGCACAACACACGTACATTGTCGAGCACGCTCGTTTCGTAGGTGTGGTTCAGGCCGACGTGTAGCCCATACAGCAGATTGCCATACGAGCCCCAATGCACTTCGCCCCAGTGACGCCCACGTACCTCTTTTTCCAGCATGCCATAGTTGCGTGCCTCCAACGGCAAAGAAATGCTCCCGCCGTCATCCACTTCGAGTGTGTCGCCATCAAGAATATTCTGTCTCGCTATCGGATCGCGCCCCTTCCATGCGCGCGAGGCATAAAGCCCCTCAGCTATACCATTCGGAGCGCGCCAAGCGGCTTCTCCCCTCTTGAGTGCCCTGTTCTCAGGCTTCTTCGAATCCTTCGCCGCCCGCAAATTCGTCCCCATAATCCCCGGCACCACAATCACCGGCACCACCTTTGACGGCGGCATCGTGAACAAGCCCCTGGTCTTGAGCGCCGTCGGCGTCAGCACCGTGCGTCCGGTCCAGCTGCCGTCCGGCTGCGGGACGAGGTTCGGCAATGGGCGGGTCGGGTCTGCCATGCGCGCTCCGTGTGAGGTAATGGATCCGGCTCAGGCGGCCGGATCGTCGTCTTCGGGAAGGTAGGCCATGTCGACGCCGCCGATCATTTCTCCGATCAGCAGCGAAGTCCGGCCCTGGTCGTCGGTGCGTCCGGTCACGGTGCGGCCGTCTTCGAAGGTGGCGCGATAGCGCTGGTTCGGGATCGGCGCGCCGGTCTGCAGGTGGCGCAGTACCACGTATTCGTCGGTGTGCAGGTGCGAAGCAGGCAGGCGCACGTCCTTCGGACTGGCGCCGCCGGGGCCGAAGTAGATGAAGTCGGAGCCCTTGTGGATCTGCTGGCTGCTGCTCTGGTGCGTGATCTTGCCGTCGATCCAGTCGGTGGTGGCGCCAGGAGCGATGATCTTTACGGCCGGCGCCTCCAGCTCGATGCGTTCGGCGGCGATCAGGCTGATGCGGCCGGACGACTTGATCTGGATGTTGCCCAGGTGGGTCTGGACGACGATGTCGCCGCGCCCCGCGCCCAGCTTCATGCCCATCTCGTGGGCGAACAGGCTCAGGCCGCGGGCGGCGCGCAGGAAGATGTTACGGCCGGTCGAGATCTCGGCGTCGCCGGCGCTCACCACGTCCACCTTGCTGGCCGCGCCCAGCGCCAGGTTGTCGCTGCTGGCGACGATCGCGCCGGCCGGGGCGCTGGCGGCGACGATGGCTGCGCCGCCGCCAGCGGCGCCCTCGGCGACGTTGCTGCCTTCATGCCAGCGCTTGAGCTTTTCGACCAGCGCGGCCAGGCGCTGCTGCGAGGGCTCGTCTTCGTTGTGGACGGCCGCCAGCTTGCCGACTTCGTCGAGGATGCCCTGCATGACTTCGGCCAGGCCGACCAGGCCGGCGCGCCCGAGCTGGCCGGTGGAACCGCCCTCGCCCGGCTCGGCGCTGATCAACACACCTTGCGCGCCGCGCACCGCCACCGACAGCTCGCTGCGCAGTTCGGCGCCCTCGCCGCGCGCTTCGGCGCCGCCGTGGTCGCGCGGCCGGGTCATCCAGCCCAGGTTGAGTTCCGAGGCACCGTGATCGCTGCCCAGCTGGGCGCTGATCTGGCCGCGGGTATCGTCGAAGCGCAGCTGGTTGCCGCGTGCGCCGCCGATTTCGCGGGTGCGGGTGCCGGACAGATAGCGGTTGCCCGGCAGCTTGCCCGCGCCGTTGAAGGCCGGCGGCGCCGAGCGCTGGTTGTACAGTTGGGCAAGAATGATGGGGCGGTCCGGGTCGCCGCCCAGGAAGGCCACCAGCACCTCGGTGCCGACGCGCGGCAGCTGAATGTCGCCGGACTGGTGCTGGCTGCCGCTGCCGTTGCCGGCCCAGTTCGAAGCCACCCGCACCCAGGCGGAATCCGCGGGGCCGCCGGAGGCGCCGGCGCCGCGCGCATGCTCGTGGTCGGCGGCGCGCATGCCGGGAAAGCGGATCTTCACGCGGCCGAGCGCGTCGCAATGCACGTCTTCGTTCGGCGGGCCGACCACGATCGCGCTTTGCAGCTGCGGATGCGGCAGATCGCTGCGCGGGTCGAAGGCGGGTACGATGGGGATGCCGCGCCGGACCGCGCTGAAGGCGATTCGCACGCGGCCGCCGCCTTCCGCGGAGGACGCCGGTCCGACCGTGCCGAGCAGCGAGGACACCGGCGCGGCCAGCTCGCGCGGCAGGTTGTTGTCGGCCACCACGCGCAGTTCGGTGATGACGAAGTCGCGCTCGGGCGCCGGGTGGGTATCGATCTCGGGATGGTCTTCCAGCGAAAAATACTGGCCGGCGCAGAAGTCCCGCACGCTGCCCTCGCCGTGGAAGCACTTCGATTCGAATTCGTGGCGGCTCATGCGCACGTGGCCGAGGCGCCAGTGGTCGTCGACGTCGTTGCCGGCGTGCGGCATCTCGATCAGGTAGTCGTCCAGGGTGGCGGCGAGCTGGTTGCCGCTCGGGCCCTGGTCGGCCATGCTGCGCGCGCTGGCAGTCATGAACTGCCCGCCGGCCGGGTTCTTGTAGTCCCAGCTATGGCGGGTGGTGACGCCGGGCTGCAGGCGGCGCGCGGCGGTCCAGGAGGTCACGGTGTCGCGGCCGTCGGCGATGCCGTCGCGGTGGTAGCGCACGCTGCCGGCGGCATTGCGCGGCAGGCTGCCGGCGTCGCTGAACAGCAGCAGCGTATGGGCCGGGGTGCGGTCGTGGGCGGGGTCGACCGCCGTGTTGCGGCTGCGTCCCGGACGGAAGACCCAGGCGATGCCGCGGCGCTTCAGCAGGCGGCGCACGAAGGCGGCGTCCGATTCGTTGTGCTGCATGGTCTGTTCGCGCGGCGGGTAGTCGCGCATGTCGATCAGCGGGTCGATTTCCAGTTCGAAGGCATTCGCCAGCACGGTGTTCGAGTGGCGCCATTCGTCGCACAGGACCTGCGCGATCTCCAGCTCGTTCTGATAGCGGAACACGCGGCTGTTGCTGCGCTTTTCCATCACCGCGAAAACGTCGCGCAGCACCAGTTCGTAGGCCGCCAGGGCGCCGTCGGAATCGCCGGCGCGCGCCTCGGTGACTAGGCCGCAGACGCTGCGCAGGTGGCCGCGGTCGGTGACGAACTGGATCTCGGCCGGCAGTGCGATCAGTTCCTTGAGCGGCAGGTGCGGGCTGCCGGCCAGGCAGGCGACGCGATACTCGATGCCGCCGCAGACCGCCTCGCTGCCCACCACCCGCTGCGGCAGCAGGACGTCCTCGGAGAGCTGCCCGGCGTGCGCCAGGCGCAGGCGCAGGGGGCGATGGGCCGTGCTCAGGGACTTCTCGTGCTGCAGCAGCCGCAGGAATTCGCTCGCGCTCTCCACCGTGTCTCCTCCATGCGTGCCGTCGTGCCGCGGAAGCACCCATTCTTCCACGGTGCGTGGAGCAAACATTGCAATGCGTCATACGCTTCAGGGCAGCTCCGGACGGAACTTCATTCTGCCGGAATGGTCGTGGCTGCGTGAACGCGGAAACCGGCGCGCGCGACGGTGCGTCTGCTGCGCCTCACGGTGTCAGCGCACGGCACCATGCATGCAGGATGGGCGAGGAAGCGAGCGCTTAGACGATCTTCAAGGCGCGAGCAGCTTTTCCAGGCGTGGAATCGCGCCCAACGCGCTGCGCCAGGTGGCCGCGCCGACCTCGGATTCGGGCACGCCGCGCAGCCCGGCCAGCATGCGGCCGATCGCCGGCAGCTCCTCGGGGCTGTTGCGGCCGGGGTGGATCCAGCTGGGGGCGATGTCGGGCGCATCGGTCTCGAGCACGATGGCGTCCAGCGGCAGCTCCGCCGCCAAACGCCGGATCTGCAGTGCGCGCGTAAAAGTCATGGCGCCGCCGAAGCCGAGGCGGAATCCCAGGTCGATGAAGTTCTGCGCCTGCTGGAAGCTGCCGTTGAAGGCGTGGGCGATGCCGCCGTTCGGCCTGATCTGGCGCACGTGCTTGAGCACCTGGTCCTGCGAGCGGCGCACGTGGGTCAGCACCGGCAGGCCGAGATCGCGCGCGATGCGAAGCTGCTCGCGCAGGAAAAGCTCCTGCTTCTCGCGCATGGCCGGCTCGCACAGCATGGGGATGAAAAAGTCCAGGCCGATCTCGCCGATGGCCACGAAGCGCGGGTCCGCCATCGCCTCTTCGGCCAGGTGGCGCAGCAGCGCCAGGTCGTCCTCGGTCGCCCGCGGCACATGGATCGGGTGGATGCCGAGCGCGTAGCTGGCGTTCGGGGCGGCATGGGCCAGCTTGCGAACGATCTCGAAGTTGCCGCGTTCGACGGCCGGGATCACGATCATCGACACCCCGGCCTGCCCTGCGCGCGCCGCGACCTGCAGGGACTCGTCGCCGAACTCATGGGCGTCGAGGTGGCAGTGGGTGTCGATCCACATGGCGGTTCAGGTCTGTTCGGCCTGCAGTCCGTGCTCGGTCAGGCGCAGCACGCGGTCGCAGCGGCGCGCCAGTTCCGGATCGTGGGTCACGATCACGAAGGCGGTGCCGAGGGTGCGCGAGAGTTCCAGCATGAGGTCGAAGATGGTCTCGGCGGTGTTGTGGTCGAGGTTCCCGGTCGGCTCGTCGGCCAGCACGCAGGCCGGCTCGGTGACGAGTGCGCGCGCCAGGGCCACGCGCTGGCGCTCGCCGCCCGAGAGTTCGCCGGGCCGGTGGATGGCGCGCTTGGCCAGGCCGACCCTGGCCAGCATGGCTTCGGCGCGCGCCACCGCCTCCTCGCGCTTCACGCGGCGGATCAGGAGCGGCATGGCGACGTTGTCCAGCGCCGAGAACTCCGGCAGCAGGTGGTGGAACTGGTAGACGAAGCCGAGCGAAGCGTTGCGCAGCTCGCCGCGCCGGGTTTCCGACAGCGCGGCGAAGTCCTCGCCCTGCAGCACCACCGCGCCGCCGCTCGGGGTATCGAGGCCGCCGAGGATGTGCAGCAGGGTCGACTTGCCGGACCCGGAGGCGCCGACGATGGCCACGCGTTCGCCGCGGCCGATGGAAAAGTCGATATTGTCCAGCACCCGCACGGCGTAGTCGCCTTCGCGGAAGGTCTTGCCGACGCCGCGGCAGGACAGGACCGGCGCGCCGGCAGTGTTCATGGTATTGCTCATTTCTTTTCGCATGTCATTCATAGCGCAGGGCCTCCGCGGGCTTCACGCGCGACGCCGACCAGCTCGGATACAGGGTCGCCACGAAAGCCAGCAGCACCGACACGCCGCCGATCTTGAAAACGTCCGGCCAGCGCATGTCCGAGGGGATCTCGCTGATCAGGTAGATATCCTTGGACAGGAACTGGATCCCGAACAGGTGCTCGATGAAGGGCACGATCACGTCGATGTTCAGGGCCACCAGCACCCCCAGCGCGACGCCGGCGATGGTGCCCATGATGCCGACCAGGGCGCCCTGGATCATGAAAATCTTCATGATCGAGCGCGGCGATGAGCCGAGCGTGCGGAGGATCGCGATGTCGGGCTGCTTGTCGGTCACCGTCATCACCAGGGTCGAGACCAGGTTGAACGCGGCCACCGCGATGATCAGGGTCAGGATGATGAACATCATCCGCTTTTCGGTCTGGACGGCGGCAAACCAGTTGGCGTTCAGCTTGGACCAGTCGCGCATGACCAGGTCGCCGGGCATCGACTTCTTGAGTTCCGCAGCCACCTGCGGGGCCTGGTGCATGTCGGCGATGCGCAGGCGCAGGCCCATCGGCGCCTGCAGGCGCTCCATGCGCTCGGCGTCCTGCAGGTGGACGAAGGCCATCGCCGAATCGAATTCGTAATGGCCGGCCTCGAAGATGCCGGCCACCGTGAAGCTGCGGGTGCGCGGCACCATGCCGGCCGGGGTGGTCTGGGCCTGGGCCAGCATCATGGTGACCTTGTCGCCGACGCCGACGCCGAGCGAGCGCGCCAGCACATAGCCCAGCACGATGTTGAATTCGCCCGGACGCAGGTTCTGCAGGCTGCCCTGGCGGACCTGCTTGCCGACGCTTGATACCTTGTGCTCTTCTTCCGGCAGGATGCCGCGGATGGCTGCCGGCTTCATGACGTCGTCGCGCACCAGCAGGCCCTGGGTCTCGACGAAGGGCGCGGCACCGCGCACGGCCGGGTTGCGGAAGGCTTGCTGCTCTTCCTGGCGCCAGTCGGGCATGCTGCCGCTGGCGTCGAAGACCTCGATATGGGCCAGCACCGACAGCATGCGGTCCATCACTTCCTTCTGAAAACCATTCATCACCGACAGCACCACGATCAGCGCGGCCACCCCGAGGGCGATGCCGGACACCGAAATCAGCGAAATAAAGGAGATAAAACTGTTCCGGCCGCTGCGCTTGCCGGCCCGCGTATAGCGCAGGCCGACCAGCCATTCGTAGGGCAATTTGTGGATGATGCTCATGGGCTCCATGATAAACGCTGCTCGAGGCCCGCAGTGTGCCATACAAAGCTCATCCATGTGAGAGCTTGTCACGATTGAAATAAAGATTTCAGGCTGGCCGCTGTTCTCGCGGACCGTCCATTTGTCCTACAATACGCCATGGCCCACATATCGCTCGTCCTGCCGTTCGCCCTCCCCGTTCCCGAATTCGCGCCCGACCTGATCCGCGCCCTCGATGCCCCGGCCCTGGCGGCGCTGCTGTCGCGTTCTTCCAGCCAAATGTTCCGCCCGCTGGAGGGCAGCGCGCGCGTGCTGCCGCACGAACTCTGGATCGCGCGCAGCCTCGGCCTGGCCAACGGCACCGCGCCCGGCTTCGCCACCAGCAGCATGCGCGGCTACGGCCTCGATCCGGGCGACGGCACCTGGTTCATCGTGAACCCGGCCCACATCCAGATCGCCCACAGCCACCTGATGATGGGCGACACGCGCCGGCTCGACCTGCGCGAGGATGAAGCGCGCGGCCTGTTCGACAGCGCGCGCGCCTGCTGCGAGGAGGCCGGCCACGCGCTGCTGTACGGCGCGCCCGACACCTGGTTCCTGCGCGCCGACACCTGGGACGGCATCCAGACCGCCAGCCCGGACGCCGCGGTCGGCATGAACCTGACCGACTGGGTGCCGGCCGGGGCGCAGGCGCGCGCCTTCCGCAAGCTGCAGAACGAAGTCCAGGTCAACTGGTACACCCACCCTGTCAACGCGGCCCGCGAAGCGCGCGGCCAGGCCCCGATCAATTCGATCTGGCCCTGGGGCGCGTCGAGCGTGGCGGCCGAGCATGCCTTGAAACTGGTGGCGCGCGCCGCCGGCAAGCTGGCGCCCCAGCCCGCGGTGGCCACCTATGCCGCGCCGGGCTGGCTGACGGCCCTGGCCGACCAGCGCCTCGACAGCCTGGACGGCATCGGCGCCCTGATTGCCGATGGCGACGGGGGTGCCGATAAGGGCCGCCTGCTCGTCTGCGGCAACGCCGCCGCCGCGGCCATCGCGGCCGACTGGCACGCCTGGCTGCAGGAAATGCACACCCTCGAGCAGACGCTGTTCGCGCCCCTGCTGGCGGCCCTCAAGAAGGGCCGTATCAAGGCCTTGCGGCTGGTGCTGAGCCACCGCGACGGCCACCTGGAAACCACGACCACACCGATGGCCCAGCGCAAATTCTGGCGCCGTCCGACCTTGGAACATCTGAAGAAGTGAAGACCCGTATCTCCACCCGTCCCTTCCCCGGCCGCCAGAGCGAGCAGCTGGCCCAGGGCGGAATCCATCCCGTTCTGGCCCGCGTGTACGCCGCGCGCGGCCTGTCCGACCCGCGCGAGCTGGCCAGCGAACTGCAGGCCCTGCTGCCGCCCACCGCCCTGCTGCAGATCGACGCCGCCGCCGTGTACCTGGCCGACGCCATCCAAAGCCGGAAGAAGATGACCATCGTCGCCGACTACGACTGCGACGGCGCCACCGCCTGCGCCACCGCCCTGCGCGGCCTGCGCTCGATGGGTGCCCACGTCGACTATATCGTGCCGAACCGTTTCGAGTACGGCTACGGCCTGACGCCGGAAATCGTCGAGCTGACCGCGCGCGAAAAATCGCCCGACATCATCATCACCGTCGACAACGGCATCGCCAGCATCGACGGCGTCGAGGCGGCGCGTGCGCGCGGCATCGAGGTCGTGGTCACCGACCACCACCTGCCGGGCGACCATCTTCCGGACGCGCGCGTGATCGTGAATCCCAACCAGCCCGAGTGCGGCTTCCCCAGCAAGCACCTGGCCGGGGTCGGGGTCGTGTTCTACGTGCTGCTGGCCCTGCGTGCCGAACTGCGCAAGCGCGGCGTGTTCGACGCCGTCTCCCAGCCCAAGCTGGATTCCCTGCTCGACCTGGTCGCACTGGGCACGGTGGCCGACGTCGTCAAACTCGACACCAATAACCGCATCCTGGTCGCCCAGGGCCTGAAGCGCATGCGCGCGGGCCGCATGCATGCCGGCATCGCCGCGCTGTTCCGCGTGGCGGGCCGCGAAGCGCGCTGCGCCTCGCCCTTCGACCTGGGCTTCGCCCTGGGTCCGCGCCTGAACGCCGCCGGCCGGCTGGAAGACATGTCGCTCGGGATCGAGTGCCTGGTAACGGACGATGAAGACCGCGCCTGGCAGATCGCCCAGCAGCTCAACGAGATCAACCTGAAGCGCCGCGAGATCGAGGCCGAGATGCAGGACACCGCCCTGCTCCACCTGGACGATTTCAGCCCGTCGGACGCCAGCACGATCGCCGTATTCGACGAGGGCTGGCACCAGGGCGTGATCGGCATCGTCGCCTCGCGCCTGAAGGAGAAGTTCTACCGCCCGACCATTACCTTCGCCCCGGCCGGCGACGGCTGGATCAAGGGTTCGGGACGCTCGATCGCGGGCTTCCACATGCGCGATGCGCTGGACCTCGTGTCCAAGCGCGTACCGGGACTGATCGACAAGTTCGGCGGCCACGCGATGGCGGCCGGCCTGTCGATCCGGCATGAGCACTTCGACACCTTCCGCGAGGCCTTCGAAGCCATCGGCCGGGCGTGGCTGAGCGAAGCCCAGCTCGAGCGGGTGGTCGAGACCGACGGCCCGCTGGAAGACGATTTTTATACCGTGCAGTTCATCGAGCTGCTGGACGGCCAGGTCTGGGGCCAGGGCTTCGCGCCGCCGGTGTTCTGCGACGAGTTCCGCGTGGTCAGCCAGCGCGTCCTCAAAGAGAAGCACCTGAAACTGCTGCTCGAGCGGAACGGCCGGCGTTACGACGCGATCTGGTTCGGCAACACGGCCGCCCTGGGCGAACGCGCGCGCGTGGCCTTCCGGCTGGACGCCAACGAGTACAACGGCGTGACCAAGGTCCAGCTGCTGGTCGAGCACGCCGAGCCGGTGTGAAGCTGAATCCGGACGAGGTCGAGTTCAGCGCGATCCGGGCCCAGGGTCCGGGCGGGCAGAACGTCAACAAGGTCTCCTGCGCCGTGCACGCGCGTTTCGACGTCAAGGCCTCCTCACTGCCGGACCATGTCAAGGAGCGCCTGCTGGCGATGCGCGACAGCCGTATCACCGAGGATGGCGTGCTGGTGCTGAAAGCCCAGCAGTCGCGCAGCCTGGAAGCCAACAAGGAAGACGCCCTGCGGCGACTGCAGGAGCTGATCGACAAGGCGGCCGTGGTGCAGGCGGTGCGGCGCCCGACCAGGCCGACGCGTTCATCCCAACGCCGCCGGCTGGACGAAAAGACCCGCAGCGGCCAGATCAAGGCGCTGCGCGGCAAGGTCAAGGACTAGAAAACCCGATCAGGCCTCGAACGGACGCTTGCCCAGTACCGCCACCACGTGGTCGACGAAGCAGGTGATGCGGGCGGCCAGCGCCGTGTTGCGGTAGTAGACGGCATTGATGGGCTGGAGCACGTCCAGGGTCTGTTCCGGGAAGAGCTGGACCAGCCGGCCGTTCGCGCGGTCTTCGCGGGTCATGAAATCCGAGAGGCAGACGATGCCGAGGTCGGCCAGCGCCATCTGCCGCAGTGTCTCGCCGCTGGACGAGGCGATGGTCGGGCGGATGCGCAGCGTGCAGCCGTCGGTATCGCGCAGCGGCCAGTCGTTCAGGGTCTCGGGCTGGTTAAAGCCGAGCAGCACGTGCTGCCCCAGTTCCTCCGGTCCGGCCGGGGTGCCGTGACGCGCCAGATAGGCCGGGCTGGCCAGCACGCGGATGCGGCTCGTTCCCACCAGCCGGGCGTGCAAGGTCGAATCCTTCAGGACACCGATGCGCAGGGCCACGTCGGTGCGCTTTTCGATCAGGTCGGTGATGCCTTCGTTCGAGTTCAATTCCAGCTCCACGTCCGGATAGCGGGCGCGGAAGCCTTCGATCAGCGGCACCAGCACATGCAGCATGAAGGGCGTGGCCGCATCGACCCGCAGCCGCCCGGCCGGGCGCATGCGCCGCGCCGCCATCTGTTCTTCCGCCGCGTCGACCGAATCCAGGATGGTGCGCGCATGTTCCAGGAAGGTCGCGCCCTCTTCCGTCAATTCCAGCCGCCGCGTCGTCCGGCGCAGCAACGTCGTCTGCAGCTTTTCTTCCAGCCGTCCCAGCGCGCGGCTGGTCGCCGATACCGTCATCCCCAGCAGTTCCGCCGCGCCGGTGAGCGAGCCCGTGTCCACTACGGCCACGAAGGCCTGCATTTCGTCGAGGGTTGTCTTCATTTTTGATTCAAACGCAAAAGTCTTTGGTCGATCAGGGTCTTAATCCGCAAATATAAACCAAGGACAATACTTCCATCGAAAAAACCGACGGATTCTTCTTCAAGGAGCTGCAATGAAATCTTCAACCGCCTTATTGGCCCTGGCGACCGGCGCCTTTGCGATCGGCACCACCGAATTTACGCCCATGGGGCTGTTGCCGGTGATCGCCGACGGCGTGAACGTCAACATCCCCACCGCCGGCATGCTCGTGTCCGCCTACGCGATCGGCGTGATGGTCGGCGCCCCGGTGATGACCCTGCTGTTCAGCCGCTTCGGCAAACGGGCGGCGCTGATGTCGCTGATGCTTATCTTTACGGTCGGCAACCTGCTGTCGGCATTCGCGCCAGGCTATACCACCCTGCTGCTGTCGCGCCTGATCACCAGCCTCAACCATGGCGCCTTCTTCGGCATCGGCGCCGTCGTGGCCGCCAGCGTGGTGCCGAAAGAGAAACAGGCCAGCGCGATCGCGGCCATGTTCATGGGCCTGACGGTCGCCAACGTCGGCGGCGTGCCGGCAGCCACCTGGATCGGCCAGCAGGTCGGCTGGCGTCTTGCCTTCGGCGGCACCGCCGTACTGGGCCTGATCACCATCGGCGCGCTGTGGCTGGCCCTGCCGAAGGGTGAACCGGGCGAACGTCCGGACGTGCGCCGCGAGCTGAAGGTGCTGACGAGCCGCGAAGTGCTGCTGGCCATGGGCACCACCGTACTGGGCTCGGGCGCCATGTTCGCGCTCTACACCTATGTGGCACCGATGCTGGCCGAGATCACCCAGGCCAGCCCGGGCTTCGTCGCCCTCGCCCTGGTACTGATCGGTATCGGCTTCACCGTCGGCAATAGCCTGGGCGGCCGCCTGGCCGACTGGTCGCTGGATGGCGCCACCAAGCTGATCCTCGCTTCGCTCGCCGTCGTCATGGTGCTGCTGCCGCTGCTGATGAAAACCCATGTCGGCGCCTCCATCGGCCTGCTGGTCTGGGGTGCCGCGGCTTTCGGCATCGTGCCGCCGGTACAGATGCGCGTCATGCAGGCTGCCTCCCAGGCGCCGGGTCTGGCTTCGTCGGTGAACGTCGGCGCCTTCAACCTCGGCAACGCGGTCGGCGCGGCCCTTGGCGGCGTGGTCATCGGCCAGGGACTCGGCTATGCGGCTGTGCCTTACGTCGGCGCGGCGCTCGCTGCCGGCGGTCTCGCCCTGGTCTGGATCGGCAATGCCGGGCGCCAGCGGGATGCGGCCTGCACTTCCTCTTCTTCCATCTAATTCGACTTGATAAGGACATATACCATGAGCAAGATCCCTTCCTTCGGCGTCGGCACCTTCCGCCTGACCGGCCAGACCGTCATCGATTCGGTGTCGACCGCACTCGAGCTCGGCTACCGGGCGGTGGACACGGCGCAGATCTACGGCAACGAAGCCGAAGTCGGCCAGGCCGTGGCGGAAAGCGGTGTGCAGCGCTCCGAGCTGTTCCTGACCACCAAGATCTGGACCGCCAACCATGCGCGGGAGCAGCTCGTCCCCAGCCTGCGCGAGAGCCTGGAGAAACTGCGCACCGACTATGTCGACCTGACCCTGATCCACTGGCCGGCGCCCGGCAACGGCGTCGAGCTGCCGGAGACCATGGAAGCGCTGGCCGAAGCGAAATCCCTGGGCCTGACGCGCCAGATCGGCATCTCCAACTTCAATATCGCACTGACGCGGCAGGCCATCGACGTCGTCGGCAAGGAACAGATCGCCACCAACCAGATCGAGCTGAGCCCCTACCTGCAGGGCCGCAAGCTGACCTCCTTCCTGGAAGAACAGGGCATCACCGTCACTTCGTACATGACCCTGGCCTACGGCAAGGTGCTGAAGGATCCGGTGCTGGCGCGCATTGCCGACAAGCACCAGGCGACCGTGGCCCAGGTGGCACTCGCCTGGGCCCTGCAACTGGGCTATGCGGTGATTCCGTCGTCCACGAAGCGCGAGAACCTGGCCAGCAACCTGCTGGCGCGTGAACTCGCGCTGGACGCCGACGACATGGCGCTGATCGCGGCGCTCGACCGCAACGGCCGCGAAGTCAGCCCCGAGGGCCTGGCGCCGGTGTGGGACTGAAGGGAGACCCGCCATGAACAGCCCCGCGCTCGCTCGCCTTGCCTCCGGTGGTTTCAGCATCGGCATCGAAGCTCCGCTGGACAACGACTGGACCCAGGCCGGCGAGAACGCCCGGCGCGCGTCGAAGCGGCTGCCCGGCGAGCCGGACCTGCAGCGCCATGCCGACCTGGCGCGGCTGGCCGACCGGCTCGGCTTCCGCGCCCTGTGGGTGCGCGACGTGCCGGTGTATGACCCGTCCTTCGGCGATGCGGCCCAGGTGTTCGAGGTATTTTCCTACCTGGGTTACCTGGCCGGCATCACCGACGACATCCTGCTCGGCACCGCCGCCGTGGTGCTGCCGATCCGCGAGCCCCTGCTCACGCTGAAGTCGGCCGCGACCGTGCAGCGCCTGAGCGGCAACCGCCTGCTGATGGGCGTGGCCAGCGGCGACCGGCCGGTCGAGTATCCGCTGTTCGGCCGCGACTTCGCCGGGCGCGGCGGCAGCTTCCGCGAACAGGTGGCGCTGCTGCGCGATGGCGCGCAGGCTATCCTGCCGCCGGGACTGGACGTGCTGCCGAAGATGGATGCGCCGCTGCCGCTGCTGGTGGCCGGTCTCGCCCAGCAGGAGCCGGCCTGGATCGGCGGACGGATGGATGGCTGCCTGGCCTATCCCGGCACGCCCGAGGACCACCAGCACCGCGTCGCCGCCTGGCGCGCGGTGGCCGGCGCCAAGCCCTACGCCAGCTTCATCCACCTGGACCTGGCCGAGCGGCCCGACGAGCCCCTGCAGCGCTGGCGCTTCGGCCTGCGCGGCGGCCGCGAGGCACTGATCGCCGAACTGCAGGCACTGCGCGCAGCCGGCGTCGACCACGTCGGCCTGCACTTCCGCCGCAACCGCCGGCCACTCGACGAGACCTTCCACGAGATCGCCGAGCACGTGCTGCCACATTTTCATCTCGCCCGCTAAATTCGGGGTCAGAGCACATTAGAAATGCAATTCGGGGTCAGAGCACATTTTTTGGCAACTTCCTGCGGTCAGTTGTCTAAAAAAGTGCTCTGACCCCGAATTATTGCAGGTCAAGGGATATCGATTTTGGCTTGCAGTTGTACGGCTGTTCGCCGGAATCGACGCCGATCTTCTTGCCCCTCGGTCTTTCCCGGCGCCAGATCGTCAATTCGGCGTCCGAGCACATTTTTGGACAAGTTCCTCAGGGCCGTTGCCTAAAAAAGTGCTCTGACCCCGAATTTCATTAAAAAAGTGCTCTGACCCCGAATTACTGACCCCGAATTGGCGACGAATTATTCGCGCTCAGGGCGTGTCGATTTTGGGCTTGCAATTGCACGGCTGTTCGCCGCGGTCGAAGACGATCTTCCAGCGCCCTGGCGCTTCCAGCCGCCAGATCGAGTTGAAGCGGCCGATCTTCTTGCCGCTGGCGTCGTAGACCGGGCCGCCGCTGTAGGCCAGGGTGCCGGACTCGACAACCTCGATTTCTTCCGGCTCCCAGGAGAACGGCGGCTGGTGGCCGTCGTAGTATTTCTTCCAGGCGGTGGACACGGCTTCGCGGCCGCGCAGCACGCTGCCCGGGCCCGAGAAGAACACGGCTTCCT
The DNA here is from genome assembly GCF_052115005.1 of Massilia sp. 2TAF26. Classification (NCBI taxonomy): domain Bacteria; kingdom Pseudomonadati; phylum Pseudomonadota; class Betaproteobacteria; order Burkholderiales; family Oxalobacteraceae; genus Massilia; species Massilia sp. 2TAF26. The sequence goes on along the minus strand of NZ_JBFRFV010000009.1, from coordinate 58,010 downwards.
CGGACAAGAAGCTGGTGAAGGCCGCATGGTCGCGCGCCTTCATGGTGGCGGCGAAGGCGCGTTCGGCGTCGGCCACCTGCTTCTTCAGCTCGGCGTTCGAGGGCCGCGCCGCGCTGGCGACCGCCAGCATGAACATACTGATACACAAAACCCCAATCGACAGCAGACGCATGCGTCCTCCACATGTTGAACTTCGGGCTTGAAATCGGCTATTGCTAAGCGGACAATTTTGTCACGGCAATACCGTTTGCACAAGTCACTTGCATCGAGTCCGGAAGCGGAGTATAAATGGTCCGACATCGGAGGGTTCCTATGAGTCTCGCCTACGCTTACCCGAAGAGCCGCTTCGAAACGGCAGTGCTGGTCGACCTCAACGACCGCGCACAACGCGAACGCCTGTCGCGCTCCGCGCTGCAGGGCTTTTTCCAGCTCGCCAATGCCTGGCAGGTACGCGACGACGATGCGCGCGAGCTGCTCGGCGGCGTCTCCTCGTCCGCCTTCTACGAATGGAAGAAGCATCCGGACCGTGTGCTCGAAGTCGACCGCATCACCCGCATCTCCTACCTGCTCGGCATCTACAAGGCCCTGCACATCCTGTACGGCGACAAGCTGGCGGACGAATGGGTGCATCTCCCGAACAGCAATCCCGTCTTCAATGGCCGCGCGCCGCTGTCCTTCATGCTGGCCGGCGGGCTGCTGTCGATGCAGACCGTGCGCCGCCTGCTCGACGCCCGCCGCGGAGGGCTGTGAGTGAAACTGGTCTCCAGGCAGGAACCCGGGCTCACCCAGCTGCGCCAGTTCGACACCGTCCGCCTGATTCCGTCCCGCTTCGCCGATGCCGAAGACTCGGTACTGGCGCCGCTGGCGGAAAGCGATGCCATGCTGCGCGACCTGTTCGACCTCGACAACGCCACCAATGACCGCCTGCGCGGCGAGTCCGGACTCCTCCCCGGCATCGGCATGGACGAGCTGGTGTTCGGCGTGCCCAACTTCCGCATGATCAATGCGGCCTATACCTATGCGCGCCCGGAAGGCAGCCGCTTCAACGACGGCGAGCGCGGCGCCTGGTACTGCGCCTTCGAGCTGGAGACGGCGCTGGCCGAGGTCGGCTTCCACAAGACCGTCGAATACCAGGAGATCGGCCGCTTCGACGACAGCGTCAGCTACCAGGCCCTGCTGGCCGACTTCACCGCCAGCTTCCACGACCTGCGCGGCATCGACGCCTACGCCGAGTGCCTGGCCCCCGACAGCTACATCGCCTCGCAGCGGCTGGCGGCGGAACTGCTGGAAGCCGGCTCGATGGGCATCATCTACCCAAGCGTGCGGTGGCCCGGAGGCACGAACCTCGCGTGCTTCCGCCCGGCCCTGGTCGGGAATGTCCGCAAGGGCCAGGCGTATCGGTTAACATGGGCGGGTTCGCCGGCTCCCACGGTCGAACCCATCTGATTCAATGAAGCCATGAAAACCGATCCATTAAAAGACACCGAACTGCACGACAAGATCAACCGCGAGACCGCCCGCATCAACTGGTCGGAACTGGAGCGCCATTTCGCCCACGGCGCGGTGATCTACGTGAGCCAGGAACTCGACCTGGTCGAGGTGGCCCTGCGCATCGCCCACGACGACAAGGCACACATCGCGCGCTGGATGAGCGAAGGCAAGGTCGCCAAGGTGTCGGACGCCCAGGCCCTCGAGTGGCAGGCGACCGACGCCCGCCTGTGGGCCTCGGTGGTCAATCCCTTCGTGCTGGTGCAGGCCGACAAGGCAGCCCCCGCCGATACCCTGCACTAAGCGGCTCGGCCAAGCATCCGGTAGCACGATGCCGCCGGCTGCTCCAGCTGGAAGGTGTTCACCACCGACGCCAGCTGCTCGGCCTGGATGCGCAGCGATTGCGCGGCGGCCGATGCCTCCTCCACCAGGGCCGCGTTCTGCAGCGTCATCTGGTCGAGCCGGGCGATGGCGCTGTCGACCCTTTCGATTTCGTCGCATTGCGCGCGCGTCGCAGTCGACATCTCGCCCATGAGATCGTTCACCCGGTGCACGCCGTCGACCACCGTGCGCATGGTTCGGCCGGCGTGCGCGACCAGCTCGGTGCCGGCGCCGACCTTGCTCACCGAATCCTCGATCATGGCCTTGATTTCCCTGGCGGCGGCGGCGGAGCGGTGCGCCAGGTTGCGCACCTCTGCCGCCACGACGGCAAATCCGCGCCCCTGCTCGCCGGCGCGCGCCGCCTCGACCGCTGCGTTCAGCGCCAGGATATTCGTCTGGAACGCGATGCCGTCGATCACGGCGATGATTTCCACAGCCTTCTTCGAGGACGCGTGGATCAGGTTCATGGTCTCGACCACGCCCTCGACCGTGTCGCCGCCCTGGCGCGAAACGCCCGCGGCGTCCCTCGCCAGCCCGGCCGCTTCGGCGGCAAAGTCCGCATTCCGGCGCACCGAAGAAATCAAGGCCTTCATGGCGCCGCCGACCTCGCCCAGTTCGGCGGCCTGGGACTCGGTGCGCTGCGACAGCTCGGCATTGCCGGTAGCGATTTGCGCTGAAGCCGAGGCGATCGTATCAGTGCCGCTGCGGACCTTTCCGACGATGCCGGACAGGCTGTCGCGCATGGCGCTCATCGCTGCCAGCAAGCTGCCGGGCCGGGCCCGGCGGGTATCGACGCCGTGCTGCAGCTCCCCCTTCGCGATCGCATGCGCAACACTGGAGGCGTAGGCCGGCTCACCCCCGAGCTCGCGCAGCAGTCCACGGGTAAGGGCCAGGCCAATGGCGGCGGCCAATACCACGCACAGCACACTCAATCCGGCAATTGTCCAGCGTGCCGACGCCGCGCTTGCGCTGGCAGCGATGCCAGCCTCCACGCTCTCCGCCTGCAACTGCTTGAGCAGGACGTCGATATCGGCGACGATCCTGCGGCGCAGCGGCGAACATTCCTTGACCAGGAAAGCACCGAAGGCGCCCATCTCGTTCGCCTGGCGGTATTTGCGCGGACGTCGCAGCTCCCGGATCATCGCCCCCATTCCCTCGCGCACCTTCGCGTACTGCGCATTGCCCTCCAAGGAACGATCCAGCTGGACAAGGGCCGCCTCCGCCTCGGCCACCTGCCTGTCGACCAGGTCGAGTTCACGCAGGGCGTCGCCGGCATCGGCGAAGATGTAGGCGTTGCGCGCCGCGATACCGGTCTGGTCGAGCGCCTCGCGCAGTGAATACAGCGGTTCGAGACGCGTGCTGCGCAGGCCGTCGGCATTCGCCAGGGCGTCTCCGATCCCATTCACGCGCGAGATGGCAAATCCCGCCAGCACCAGGGTCACCAGCACCACGAGAGCGAAGGCACTGTACAGCTTTGTCGAAATTGGTATTCTTGTCGACACCCTGCGCCCGTTCGTGCCATGATTGTCGTTCATCTCGCCGCTCAATTTGAGGAAATTGCCGATTCTGCCTTAGAAATTACAGATTAGCAACCTTTTTGATAGTTTTCGCGAGATTTTATATTGCTATTTAAGCGTGATTTTCTTCCTCTGGCGTCATAAGATCGTGGTATCGACAAGAAAGAAGATTTGAACAAAGTTATCCGCTATACTCACGGGATAAGAGGAAAGTTTATGCAGAGCAATACGAAACCCGACGATCCGGTGATGACCACGAGCGAAGTGGCCCGCCTGCTAGGCGTTGCTACCAGCACCGTGCAAATCTGGATGGAAAGTGGCGCGATCGAGTCCTGGAAAACGCCGGGAGGGCATCGCCGTACACGCTTGAGCCTGGTCCAGGGTCTACTGCATGGAAAGGACGACAACGCCCATCTGCGTCCCGCGGCCAGCAACGACAAGGAATTCCTGCCGGCGGCCGATCCAGGGTATCCGGTCCCGGCCGACGAACGCGCGCGCCTCGCGGCCGTCGGCGCGAGCGGCCTGGTCGACACCGACGAGGAAACCCGCTTCGACCGCATCGTCCGCCTCGCCACCATGGTGACCGGTTCGCCGATCGCCCTGATCTCCCTGTTGACTTCAAGCCGCCAGTGGTTCAAGGCCAGGGTCGGCCTCGAACCGCGTGAAACGCCGCGCGACTGGGCCTTCTGCTCGCACGCCGTGATGCAGGACGAGATGTTCGTGGTCGAAGACGCCCTCGACGACGAACGCTTCCGCAACAATCCCCTGGTCCAGGGCGATCCGCAAATCCGCTTCTACGCCGGCGTGCCGCTGCGCGACCGCTCCGGCCACGCGCTTGGCACCCTCTGTGTGATCGACCGCGAACCGCGCCGCCTGCGCGCCGCCGAGGTGCAGGGCCTGCTGGACCTGGCTGCGATTGCTTCAGGTGAGATTCAGGCTAGCCGGCCGAACCGGTTCTAAAGCGCCCCGTCGTGCCGGGCAACGTCCGGCACGACCGTTCATTTTGCCAAGTCCACCGCATACAACGCAAACCCCTTCCCCAAGCCATCGTCTGCAGCCAGCTGCGTCACATTCCCCAACCCGGCCGCGCGCGCCAGCTCCAGCTTGCCCGGCGCCGAATGGAACACCACCGGTCCCTTGGTCGCCACCTTCGCAAAGCGCCAGCTGCGCTGCGAACCATTGGCCTCACGGCTCAGGCGCTTCGCTTCCTTGATGTACGCGATCAGCACGTCGCGGCTGGCGTCCGGCGCCGTGAACACCGTCTTCGCGCCGCCCTCCAGGCCCGGGAAATTGCCGCCGCCGCTGGCGCGGTAGTTATTCGTCGCGACCAGGAATTCCTGCCCCGCCGGCAGCGGCGCGCCGTGCAGCTGGAGATTGCGGATGCGCTGGCCCGGCGGCCGGGTCAGGTCGATCTCGTAGCCGAGTTCCGGCGAGGTCACGGTGTCAAAGTTATAGCCGGGGAAGCCGGTGTTGACCAGCTCCTGCGGCTCGCTCCGGTCCGGATCGATGGTATTGAAGCGGCCCGCCGCCTTTTCCAGCCAGGCCTTCAGGCCGGCGCCGTCGACCTTCACCACCGCCAGCGCGTTCGGATACAGGTAGAGGTCGGCCGCGTTGTTCAGGGCCAGGTCGCCGGCGGCGACGTCGGTGTAGTCAAGCACGCCGGCCGAACCGGTCTTGAAGGGCGCCGATACCGACAGCACCGGCAGCTTCGCGAACTGCGGCAGATTCTCCGCCACGTAATGGCGCACGTAGGCGGCCTGGGCCTGGTTGACGATCTGGATCGCCGAGACGTCGCCGACGTCGGCGAAATAGGTCGACATGCGGAAGTCCGCGCTGCCGATCGGCGTCTTCACGTAGCGGATCGTGGCTTCGTGCTCGTCCTTCACCAGCGACATCACCGCCGGATCGGCCGACACATAGCTCTTGTCCGGCTGCTGGGTCGTGCGGTTCTCGACGATGGCGGCGTCCTGGTCGGCGCGCCAGCGCTTGCCGTCGTAGCGCAGCTGCAGGCGCACCACGCCCAGGTTCTTGCCCCAGAGGTTGGCCATCACGGTCGGCACGCCAAACACCCTGCCCTTCGCCTTGTCGACGTGCGGCAGGTTGAACTGGGCGACGGTGCTCGATGGATTCGGGAACAGCTGATGCGAATGACCAAGCAGCAGCGCATCAATACCACCCAATGCGCCGCCCGCCTGGGCCAGGTAGTAATTCCCGTTCTCCATTGTCGGCGAATACGGGCTGGCATCCAGGCCGCCGTGCGAGATCGCCACGATCAGGTCGGCGCCCTTGGCGCGCATCTCCGGCAGGTAGCGCTTCGCGGTCTCGACCAGGCCTTCGGTGTAGACCTTCCCCTCCAGCCAGCGGCGGTCCCAGTTGACGATGGCCGGCGGCGTGAAGCCGATGATGCCGACCTTGACGGTGGCCTCGAAGGATTTGCCCTTGGCGTCGACCGCCTTGATGCGCTTGCTGAGGATACGGTAGGGCTCGAAGAGGGGCTTCTTGGTCCTGGTGCTGTAGACGTTGGCGAGCACCACCGGCAAGCCCGGTCCGGCGCACTGCCTGCCAGGAACGCCCTCGACATCGAGGCGCTGGCCGGTCACCTGGCCCAGGTAGGCCAGGCCGAAATTGAAATCGTGGTTGCCGATGCCGATGCCGTCGTAGCCGATCTTCTTCATCGCCTTGTAGATGCCCAGCAGCTGGCCGCAGCGCAGCGGATCGACGGTGGCCTGGTAGTCGCCCAGCGCATTGCCCTGGATGGTGTCGCCGTTATCGAACAGCAGCGTGTTCGGGAAGTCGCGGCGCGCCTGGGCGATCAGCGAAGCGGTGCGGTCCAGGCCCAGCGAAGGGTCGGCGGCCAGCTTGAAGTAGTCGTAGCCGACCACCGCCGAGTGCAGGTCGGTGGTTTCCAGGATCGCCAGTTCGGCGCTGCTGCCGGCCGGTACGCGTGCGGCCGGCGCCGCGCTGGACAGGGAGCTCGCGCTCAGCGCGAACAGGACGAGGAAGCTCGATCGGGAAACCATAGGCGATATCTGAAGGATGACGGCCCGGATTATAAACGCCCGCTCACTTCTTCTCGGTATTGAAGGTCTTGTTCGCGATGAGCCAGCGTCCGTCCTTCTTCAGCAGCGCCATGTGGTCCGTGAATTTCATGTCGGGATAGTCGAGCGTGATCTTGGCCACCGCGGCGTCGCCGGTCAGGTCCAGCACTTCGATGCTGCGCCGGCGCTGGGCTTCGTCGGCGGCCGGCTTGCCGTCGAAGCGCGTGACGAATTCATCCACCGACAGGTTCACCTTGCCGCCGATGATGCGGGCGTCCGGACGGAAGGCCTCATGGACGTAGCGCCGCTCACCGCTCGCATGCGCGCGGATATAGGCCTCGAGCGGCACACAGACCGCGGCCAGTTCGCCGCTGGCACCGGCACACCCTTGCGTGGAAGCGGCCGCCGCACCGGCGGCGGCCAGCATGGATAGGCCGGCGATGCCGGCCGCTAGCAAGTTGTACATATTGCCTCCAAATAAACATTTTTATGGCGGCATGCTAGCAGAAACCGGCGCGCCTGCAGTGGGGTATAATCTCCGGTTCGATTCAACCTACTAAAAATACGTCACCGACCATGGAAGCTGAACGCATCAACGCCCTTTCCGCCCTGCTGAACGACCTGAGCAGCCGTGAAGCCGAACTTCGGAGGTATCTTTGACTTCGATAAGAAGTCGGAGAAACTAGAACAGGTCAACCAGGAACTGGAAGACCCGACCGTCTGGAACGACCAGAAGCGCGCCCTCGACCTGGGCAAGGAAAAGAAGGCGCTGGAAGGCGTCGTCCTGACGCTGGAAAAAGCCCGCGCCGACATCGACGACTCGCGCGACCTGTTCGAAATGGGCCGCGAAGAAGGCGATGACGACACCATCGAATCCGTCGAAGGCGACGCCGCCGAGATCGCGAAGGTCATCGAGCAGATGGAATTCCGCCGCATGTTCAGCAACCCGATGGACCATGCGAACTGCTTCATCGACATCCAGGCCGGCGCCGGCGGCACCGAAGCCCAGGACTGGGCCTCGATGCTGCTGCGCCAGTACCTGCGCTATTGCGAGCGCAAGGGCTTCAAGGCCGAAGTGATGGAAATCTCCGAGGGCGAGGTCGCGGGCATCAAGACCGCCACCATCAAGGTCGAGGGCGAGTACGCCTACGGCCACCTGCGCACCGAGACCGGCGTGCACCGCCTGGTGCGCAAGTCGCCGTTCGACTCGGCCAACGGCCGCCACACCTCGTTCACCTCGCTGTTCGTGTACCCGGAGGTCGACGAGTCCTTCGAGATCGAGATCAACCCGGCTGACGTGCGCATCGACACCTACCGCGCATCCGGCGCCGGCGGCCAGCACATCAACAAGACCGACTCCGCGGTGCGCCTGACGCACGCCCCGTCGGGCATCGTGGTGCAGTGCCAGAACGACCGCTCGCAGCACCGCAACAAGGCCGAAGCCTTCGACATGCTGCGCGCCAAGCTGTTCGAACTCGAGCTGCGCAAACGCATGGCCGAGCAGCAGAAGCTGGAAGACTCGAAGACCGACGTCGGCTGGGGCCACCAGATCCGTTCCTACGTGCTGGACCAGTCGCGCATCAAGGACCTGCGCACCGGCTTCGAGACCGGCAATACCAAGAACGTGCTGGACGGCGACCTCGACGACTTCATCTCGGCTTCGCTGAAGCAGGGAGTGTGATGAGCAAGCCCGCCTTCATCTTCGACATGGACGGCACCATCGTCGACAACATGGCCTTCCACACCAGGTCCTGGCTCGAGTTCTTCGCCCGCCGCGGCAAGGAGTACGAGGCCGAGGCCTTCTTCCGCGAGACCGCCGGCGCCCAGGGCCGCGAGATCCTGCGCGCCCGCCTGGGCGACGAGGTCACGGACGAGGAAATCGCCGCCCTGGCAGCGGAGAAGGATGCGCTGTACCGCGAGATGTACGGTCCGCACCGCGCCGCCATCAAGGGCTTCGACGACTTCGTGACCGCGGCCGACGAGCGTGGCGTGGCGCTGGCCGTGGCGACGTCCGCGCCGCCGAAGAACATCGTCTTCACCCTCGACGAACTCGACCTGCGCCGCCACTTCGGGGCCGTGGTCGGCGCGACCGACGTCAAGCAGGGCAAGCCGCATCCGGACGTGTTCCTGAAGGCCGCCGAGAAGCTGGGCGCGAATCCCGCCGACTGCATCGTCTTCGAAGATGCGCCGATGGGCGTGGAAGCCGCGCGCCGTGCCGGCATGCGCGCCGTGGTCATCACGACCACCCTGCCTGCCGACGCGTTCGCGGAGTTCGACAACGTGCTCAAGATCGTCAACGACTACGACGAGCTGTCCGTTGAGGACCTGCTGGGCGTCCTCTGACCTGCACGTGAACCAAACATAGATAGATACCTGATATGAGCACCGAAAACCAAGAACAAGGCCAGGAACAGCAAGCGGCTTCGCTGCAGCTTGATGACAACAAGATCATCGCCGAGCGCCGCGCCAAGCTGGCAGCGATCCGCGAAAAAGGCGTGGCCTTCCCGAACGACTTTGTCCCCCAGCACAAGGCTGCCGGCCTGGTCGAGACCTATGGCGGCTGGACCCGCGAGCAACTCGAAGCCGAACCCCAGCAGGTGGTGCTGGCCGGCCGCATGATGCTCAAGCGCGAAGCCGGCAAGAAGGCCGCCTTCGCCACCCTGCAGGACGCCTCGGGCCCGCGCGCCGACGGCCGCATCCAGATCTACGTCACCCTGGACAACACCGGTGAAGAAGCGATGGAAGCCTTCCGCCACTACGACCTGGGCGACATCCTGGGCGTGGAAGGCACGCTGTTCAAGACCAAGGTCGACGAGCTGACCGTCAAGGTGACGAAGCTGCGCCTGCTGTCGAAGTCCCTGCGTCCGCTGCCGGACAAGTTCCACGGCCTGGCAGACCAGGAGACCAAGTACCGCCAGCGCTACGTCGACCTGATCATGAACGAAGAGACGCGCCGCACCTTCAAGGCGCGCACCGCCGCGATCGCGTCGATCCGCCGCTTCATGCAGGACAACCAGTTCATGGAAGTCGAGACCCCGATGCTGCACCCGATCCCGGGCGGCGCCGCGGCCAAGCCTTTCATCACCCACCACAACGCGCTGGACATGCAAATGTTCCTGCGTATCGCGCCGGAGCTGTACCTGAAGCGCCTGGTGGTCGGCGGCTTCGATCGCGTGTTCGAGATCAACCGTAACTTCCGCAACGAGGGCGTCTCGATCCGCCACAATCCGGAATTCACGATGATGGAGTTCTACGCCGCCTACACCGACTACAAGTGGCTGATGGACTACACCGAGGCCGTGATCCGCCAGGCCGCGATCGACGCCCACGGCACCGCCGAAGTCACCTACGGCGGCCGTCCGCTGGACCTGGGCAAGCCCTTCCACCGCCTGACCATCGTCGAAGCGATCAACAAGTACGCGCCGGAGTACACCAGCGAACAGCTGAACGACGCCGAGTTCCTGAAGAAGGAACTGCTCGAGAAGTTCGGCGTCAAGCCGCACATCATTTCGGGCCTGGGCGCGCTGCAGCTGGCCCTGTTCGAAGAGACCGCCGAAGCCCAGCTGTGGGAGCCGACCTTCATCATCGACTACCCGGTCGAAGTCTCGCCGCTGGCGCGCGCTTCCGACAACCGCCCCGGCATCACCGAGCGCTTCGAGCTGTTCATGGTGGGCCGCGAGATCGCCAACGGCTTCTCGGAGCTGAACGATCCGGAAGACCAGGCAGCCCGCTTCCAGGCCCAGGTGGCCGCCAAGGATGCCGGCGACGAAGAAGCGATGTTCTATGACGCCGACTACATCCGCGCACTGGAATACGGCCTGCCCCCGACCGGCGGCTGCGGCATCGGCATCGACCGCCTGATCATGATCCTGACGGATTCGCCGAATATTCGCGATGTGCTGCTGTTCCCGCACCTGCGCAAGGAAGACTGAGCTTGAGTGACGCGTGATGCGTCACAAAAAAGGCGCGAAACGGGAGACCGTTCGCGCCTTTTTTAATGCCGTCATCCGTAAAACCGTCATCCCCGTGAAAACGGGGATCCATACGTCGCGTGATCTGTGCCTCAGGACGGTGGCTATTAACGGACCACCCGATAGCAGGGAATATACTCTTTGCCCGGCAACTTCATCCGGCTCTGCTCCACGAACGACTGCAGCAGCTTGTCCATCGGCGCCATGATCTCATCCTCGCCATGGATCTCGAACTTCCCATACTTCTCGATCGCCCGGATCCCCTCCTCCTTCACGTTACCGGCCACCACGCCCGAGAACGCACGGCGCAAATTGGCCGCCAGCAGGTGGGTCGCCTGGTTCTTGTGCAGCGACAGGCTGCGCATGTTCTCGTGATTCGGGCGGAAGGGATGCTGGAACTCGGGGTCGATCTTCAGGCCCCAGTTGAAGTAGTAGGCGTCGCTGCGCGACTTGCGGAATTCGCGCACCTGGCGGATCCCGGTGTGCATCTCCTGCGCCACCGCTTCCGGATCGTCGACGATGATCTTGTAGCGGCGCTGCGCCTCTTCGCCCAGGGTCAGGCCGATGAACTGGTCGATCTGCTCGAAGTATTCCCTGGCCGTCGACGGGCCGGTGAACACCAGCGGGAACGGCATGTCCGCGTTCTCGGGATGCAGCAGGATGCCGAGGATGTAGAGGATCTCTTCGGCGGTGCCGGCGCCGCCCGGGAACACCACGATGCCGTGGCCGGTGCGCACGAAGGCTTCCAGGCGCTTCTCGATGTCCGGCATGATGACCAGGTCGTTCACGATCGGGTTCGGCGACTCGGCCGCGATGATGCCCGGTTCCGAGATGCCGAGGTAGCGGCCGCCCTGCAGGCGCTGCTTGGCGTGGCCGATGGTGGCGCCCTTCATCGGGCCTTTCATCGCGCCCGGGCCGCAGCCGGTGCAGATGTCCAGTTCGCGCAGGCCGAGCTGGTAGCCGACGTGCTTCGAGTAGTTGTACTCGACGCGGTTGATCGAGTGGCCGCCCCAGCACACCACCAGGTTCGGATTGCGCTGCGGCTGGATCACGTTGGCGTTGCGCAGGATGTGGAACACGGCATCGGTGATGCCTTCCGGCCGCTGCAGGTCGAAGCGCGGATTGTCCGTCACTTCGAAGCTCACGTAGACGATATCGCGCAGCACCGCGAACAGGTGCTCGTGGATACCCTTGATCATCTTGCCGTCCACGAAAGCGTGGGCCGGCGCGCTGCGGATATCGAGCTTGATGCCGCGCTCGCGCTGGATGATCTTGATGTCGAAATCCTTGTAGCGTTCGAGCAGTTCCTTGCCGTCGTCGATCGAACTGCCGGAATTCAGTACCGCCAGCGCGCATTTGCGAAAGACCTGGTACAGGCCACCCTGGCTGGTATCGAGCAGCTTTGCCACTTCCGCCTTCGACAGCACTTCCAGGCGCCCCTCCGGGGATATCAATGTGTCGACAACGTCGTTCGTCATATTCCTCTTCCCTTTCTGTTCAGTGTTTCCGTACAGCCTTTTCGCCAATATACGACATCTCCCACGAGTTTGCCCCCACACTTGCGCAGCCTTTTCTCGTCAATACTATTGATCCGGAAAAAGTTGCCTTAACGAGCAGAATTTCCACTAAAATGCGACGCTATTGGATTTGCGCCCGCACACGATGCGGGCATGCGGCCCAATCATTCCTATTCTTATAAAACGTATTTGGGGAGGAACCGCATGAGCGGTGCAGCTACTTCTACCGTCGAACAGAAAGCGATCCCGGAATTCAAACAGATCATGGGACACCCAGCGCCGCTGTGGATGCTGTTCATGACCGAATTCTGGGAGCGCTTCGCTTTCTACGGCATCCGTTGGGCCCTGGTGCTCTACATCGTCGCCCAGTTCTACGGCGGCAGCGGCGTCGGCCAGGCCGACGCCAACCTGACCTACGGTTCCTACCTGGCGCTGGTCTACGCCGGCGCCGTGTTCGGCGGCTACATCGCCGACCGCGTGATCGGCTACCAGCGTTCGATCCTGGTCGGCGCAGCCTTCATGGCGGCCGGCCTGTTCGCCATCACCGTGCCCGATCCGAACGTGTTCAAGCTCGGCCTGGCCACCATCATCGTCGGCAACGGCATGTTCAAGCCGAACATCTCGACCATGGTCGGCCAACTGTACGGCATCGGCGACGAGCGCCGCGACTCCGGCTTCACCATCTTCTACATGGGCATCAACAGCGGCGCCTTCGTCGCGCCGATCCTGACCGGCTGGCTGGCCGGCGCCATGTCCGGCAGCACCGGCGTGCCGGCCTACAAGGTCGTGTTCTTCGCCGCCGGCATCGGCATGCTGCTGTCGCTGGTCTGGTTCCAGATCGGCCGCAAGGGCCTGAAAGGCATCGGCGCACCGGTCGGCGAACTGGCCAGCCCGACCCGCCTGATCGGCGTGATCGTCGGTTCGCTGGTCGTGATCCCGCTCGTCTACTTCCTGCTGAAGCTCGGCGCCGACACCATCCAGTACATTCTCTCGGCGCTGTTCGTCGCGCTGGCGGTCATGCTGCTGGTCGAAGGCATCCGCAACGGCAAGGTCGCGCGCGACAAGGCCATCGCCATGCTGGTCATCTTCTTCTTCAACGTGATGTTCTGGTGCTTCTTCGAGCAGGCCGGCAGCTCCTTCACCTTCCTGGCCGACAACATCGTGCGCCGCGACTTCGGCGGCTGGATCTTCCCGACCGGCTGGTTCCAGTCGGTGAACTCGATCGCCATCATCGTCTGCGCACCGATCGTGGCCGCAGTCTGGGTCTGGCTGGGCCGCGCCAATCCGTCGATCCCGCGCAAGTTCGGCCTGGGCCTGATCTTCAACGGCCTGGCCTTCCTGCTGCTGATGTTCGCGCTGCAGCACCTGGTCGGCGCCGACAGCAAGATCCCGTTCTGGACCCTGTTCATGGTCTACGTGATCCAGTCCATCGGCGAACTGTGCCTGTCCCCGATCGGCCTCTCGATGGTCACCAAGCTGGCGCCGGTGCGCCTGGTCGGCCTGGGCATGGGCGGCTGGTTCCTGTCGACCGGCATCGGCAACAACCTGTCGGGCATTTTCGCCAGCCACATCTCGGGCGAAAAAGGCATGAGCGTGGAATCGGCACTGAGCGGCTACACCTTCGGCTTCTACGCGCTGATCGGTTCCGGCATCCTGCTGTTCCTGATCGCGCCGCTGATCCAGAAGTTGATGCATGGCGTGAAGTAAACTTCCCGCGTCCCTGACGACACGGCGGCCTGCGGGTCGCCGTTATTTCTTCTACATCCGAACATCCCTGGATTCAGCATGAAAAGCAGTTCGATTAGCCGCCTCGTCTACTCCACCGAAAGCGGCCGCATGTGCCCCGATTGCCGGCAGCCGGCCGCGGAATGCATTTGCAAGGCCAGGACCGCGATCCTCGGCGACGGCGTCGTCCGCGTCTCGCGCCAGACCAAGGGCCGGGGCGGCAAATGCGTCACCATCGTCAAGGGCCTGCCGCTGGACGCGATTGCGCTGGCGGCGCTGGGCAAGCAGTTGCGCACCGCCTGCGGTTCCGGCGGCACCGTCAAGGATGGCGTGATCGAAATCCAGGGCGACCACTGCGAGCTGGTCGTCGCGGCACTGGCGAAACATGGACACCACGCCAAGCGGGCCGGCTGAACGAAGCCCCGATTATTGATTCGGTGTCGCCCTGGAATAACTGGCGATATAGAGCTTGGCCAGCTTTTCGGCCGCCTGGAACTCGGCCGGTGAGAGCTTGGGTAAGAGCCTTGCGAGCGACTGGCTCGCGTCGCGTGCAATCCGGGCCTCCAGCTCATCGGCGGCCGCAGACGCCTGGTTGGCCGTGGCTGCGCACCGATACCAGGCATACGCCTTGACGACACTTTGTTCGACGCCCTTGCCATCTTCGGCTGCATGACCAAGATGCCACTGGGATTCCCGATCGCCACTTTCCGCCGCCTGCGTCCACAGCGAAATAGCCTGGCTGATATCGGCCTTGCCTCCCAAACCGTAGTAAAGCAGATACCCGAGGTTGTTCTTGGCTGAGGTTTCGGGCTCTTCCGTGATTGCTTTTGCCCAGTGTTGGCGTGCCGAAGCGTAGTCCTTCGTTCTATAAGCCTGGACGCCGAGATTATATTCAGACGCTTTCGGCGTTGAACCGGCGCACCCGCAGAGCGCTGAAAAGCACAGGAACGCGACGGTCTTTTTAAACGATAGCTTGCTCATGTTGCCATTATAGCCAAAGCAACAGGGACTGGAACGGCGCCGCGTTCCGAACCTCCGCACGCCTGGATACGCGGCGAAATCCGACTCGTGGCATCCTACGACCTCGACCGGGCCGGCCCGGGAAAGGAGACTGCATGGCGAAGCATCCAGGAATATTTCCAACATTCTTCCTGTCCGGTTTTGAATGCTCCAATTTCCTCTGGGGCGAGCGTCCCGGGGTGCGCCGCAACCTGATCGCGGAAACCCGGCACGACCGCCACGCCGCCGAGGATTACCGTATCCTCGCCGAGCTCGGCATCGCCGTCTCGCGCGAAGGCATTCCCTGGCCCCTGGCCGATCGCGCCGGCGGCGGACAATACGATTTCTCGATGGTCGATCCCTTCATCGAGGCCATGAACGCGTCGAAGATCATTCCGATCTGGGACCTTTTCCATTACGGCTATCCGGACGACCTCGATCCGTACGACGACGCCTTCGCCAGCCGCTTCGCGGCCTATTGCCGGGCCGCCGCCGAATACGTGGTCCCGAAAGTGCGCGGGCCGCACTTCTTCACGCCGATTAACGAGATCACCTTCTTTTCCTTCTGCGCCGGCGAATGGGGATGGGCCGCGCCCTACCGCTGCAGCCGCGACGACCGGATGCGCCTGCGGCTGGCGCTGTGCCGGGCCGCGATCGCCGGCGTGAAGGCGATCCGCGAAGTCGATCCGGATGCACGCATGGTCCACATCGATCCGCTGGTGCGGGTGGTGGCGCCGCGCGACCGTCCCGACCAGATCGAGGCCGCGCGCCACGAGACCGAGGTCGACACCTTCCTGGCCTGGGACGTCATCTATGGCCGCGAGCATCCGGAGCTCGGCGGCGCGCCCGAGATCCTCGATATCGTCGGCGCCAACAATTACTCGTTCGGACAGATGGAATACCGCGAACACGGACCGCACAAGCCCCTGGACCCCGGCGACGACCGCATCGCCCCGCTGTGCGACATGCTGCAAACCGTCTGGGAACGCTACCGCCGGCCGATGATCATCGGCGAAACCAGCGGCATGCGCGACGGCCGCGCCGACTGGCTGCACGACGTGATGTGCGAATCGCTGGCGGCGGTGCGGCGCGGCATGGACCTGCAAGGGATCTGCCTCTTCCCCGCCGTCGACATGCCGGACTGGCATACCGGCGAGTGGCTGCACAACGGCATCTGCGACCTGGCCGAAGAGAACGGCGACCTCAAGCGCGTGCCGGACGGCAAATACGTCGACGAACTGCGGCGCTGGCAGAAGGAGCTGAACCGGGTCACCAGGCTGGACGAGGATCCGTTCAGCGACCCGGTTGAACTGCAGGACGTGGTCGATGCGGCCCAGCGCCTCGACATGCAGCCGGATAAAGACTGGTGCTGAGGGACTGGCGCTGAGCCGGCAGCCGCTTACTGCTTGTCGGACGGCTGCGTCTGGGCCGGCGTGGTGGCTGGCTTGGCAGCCGGTGTAGCAGCCGGTACCGGCGCACCCTTCTGCGCTTCGCTCGCAGCCTGGGCCTGCGCCTGCTGCATCTCCTGCGCCCGGCGCATCGCTTCGCGCGCCTGCGGGCTGTCGACGTTGATGCCGGCCGCCTGCATCGCATTGCGCACCGCGTCGTTGCCGGTCGTGCCGCCGAAGGTGTAGCGCAAGCCTACGTAGAGGCGGCGCTGGTGCACGGTGGTGTCGGTGCGGTCGCGCAGCACATCGGTCTCGACGCGGAATTTCTGGTCGGTCGAGCGCAGTACGTCGTTGGCGCGAATATTCAGCGACAGGCGCTTGTCGAACTTGTGTTCGTAGGCCAGGTTCATCATGCCGAAGGGCTCGCGGTAACCCTCGCCCGACAGCAGCTTACCCTGGCGGAAGGTCATCAGGGTCAGCACGTCGTCGGGGCCGATCTGCCATTGTCCGCCGCCCTGCAGCTGCAGCGAGGGCGAGGAACGCTTGCCGCCCGCCAGGCCCATGGCATCGGTGCGGTCCTGTTCGATGAAGCCGTAGTTACCGTTGAACATGAAGCGGATGTTCGGCAACGCGATTCCCCTGATGCGCATGTTCGGCGGGATCATGCCCATCACCGAGAACTCGATGCCGCCGGAGCGGCGGTCGCCCAGGTTCTCGCGCGTGGTCAAGAGCGTGTTCGCGTCGAGGAAAACGCGGCGGTCGGTGATGACGTCGGATTCCTTGCGCAGGTAGCCGCGCACGCTCACCGGCATCAGGCCCTTGATCTTGGTTTCGTAACCCAGCTCCAGCGAGTGCAGCTTGACCGCATGCAGGTGCGGATTGCCCGAGCTGACGTAATAGTCGTTGGCGTAGTTGACGAAGGGGTTCAGGTCGCCCGAGGTCGGGCGCGAGATGCGGTCGGCGTAGGACAGGCGCAGGTTCGAGTACTGGTCCAGCTTGTACGTCAGAAACAGGCTGGGCAGGTAGCTGGTGTACTGGTTGGTGGCCTGGACGCCGGTGGTGACCTGGTCCAGGTCCTGGTCGGTGCGCTCGACCCGCAGGCCGCTCTTGAAGGACCACAGCTTATTCAGCGGCATCTCGTAGGTGCCGTACACCGCCACCACGTCCTGGTCGAGGTCGAACAGGTTGCTGCGCCGGGTGTCCAGGCCGCCGCCGGTCAGGAACAGGTAGCGGTTGTCGGCGGTCTGCTGCAGGCGCTGCAGGCGTGCGCCCGCGTTCAGGAAGCCGGGGCCGGCCTTGCCCGAATAATCGGCGCTCAGGTCGGTCATGCGCACGCGCGTGTCGACGTTCTGCGCGTAGTCGCGCAGGGTGGGCGCGCCGGTGGCCGGCATCGCCAGGGCCTGGTACAGGGTCGAGGTGTCCGCGCTGTTGTTGTTCGACGAGTGGCGCAGGTCGATCTTCAGCGTCTCGCCATCGGAGTTGAAGCGGCGCTCGAAGCCGGTGACGATCTCGTGGTTGCGCGAATCGCCGTCGGTCTTGCGGCGCGTGGTGTAGTCGACGACCGGCGACTGGGTCGTGCGGAAGTCCGTGAAGTGCTGGTTCGAGTCGGCGTCGTTGCCGCGCTTGTTGACCGAGAACGAGCCGGTGATGGTATCGCGCTCGTTGTAGTTGTAGCGCCCGCCCATGCCGGCCTGGACGAAGGTATTGATGCCATGGTTGTGCGAATCCTGGCGCAGGCGGCTGATCGCGCCGGTCGTCGGATCGATGCGCTCGCGCAGCTGTTCGGTGTCGGTGTCGTTGCCGTCGCGGCGCACGTTCAGGGTGCCGTTCACGGAGGCATAGCCGGCGCTGTAGCTGCCGTTGGCGAAGGCGTTGGCGCGGCCGCCCGGGCCGACGTTACTGGCCACCGTGCCGTTCCCGCCCGGCTTGGTGTAGCGGCGCGAGATCAGGTTCAGGATCGGGCCGCCGCCCGCCTCGTTGCCGAACTCCGCGCCCGGGTTGTTGATCACCTGGACCGATTCATAGTTCTCGGCCGGCAGCGCATTGATGGCGGCGGCGCGGTTCTCGCCCTGCAGCTGGGCGGTCGGCTTGCCGTCGACCAGCACCGTCACGCGCTCGCTGCCGCGCAGGCGCACGGTGCCGTTCGGGTCGACGTTCACCGAAGGCACGTTGTTCAGCACGTCGCCGATCGATGCGCCGGCCGTGCTGGCGTCATTCTTGATGTCGTACACTTGGCGGTCGACGCGGTTGGTCTGGCGTTCGCTGACCACGTTCACGGTGGCGATCTGGCCCTGCGGCTGCTGCGGCGCATCGGCGCTCACCGCGGCCGGAGCTTTCGCATCCGCCTCCTTCGCTTTCGCCGTTGCGGCCGGCTTGGCGGCGTTGGTTTCGAGGGGCTTGTCGGCGGCAGGCGCCGTTTGCGCGCCGGCGTCGACGCTCAGGAACAGCAGGGCGATGGCCGCCGGGATGGCCTTGCAGGCGGAGGGAACAGTGACCGCGGAGTGACGAGACATATGTATAAGGAAAGATGATGAAAAGTAAAAAGATTAACCGTAGGAAAATATCATCTTTCGTACGTACATGCTAGAGAGGAAACATGAAAAGAACGATCGGCATCCTGCTTTGGCTCGCCGGACACGCCATCAACCTGCTCGTGCTGCTGGCGGGCGCCGTCTATCTGTTCGGTGCCGTCATCTGGATGCATGCGCCGCTGCTGGGCGCCCTTGTGACCGGTGCGCCGATGGCGCTGCCGGCTCTCGGCCTGGCCTGGCTGTGCACGCGGTTCGGGAAACGCCTGCGCGACGATGCGCCGGCACCGGCGCGATCGCCCGCCAAACGCTGGCTGCTGGCGGGAGTCGGCCCCGTCGCGATCGGCGCCTGCGCAATGGTGGTCCGCTCCGGCGTCAAGGAATATGAATGCCAGGCGGGCCGCTCGCGAAACGGCGACGGCCAGCTCGAGGCACAGCGCAACGGTTTCGAGCGTGTCTGTCCGGGCGATCTCGAGCGCTTCGACGTCGGCTTCCTGCCGGACGCCATCGCCACCCGCAAGCTGGCCTTCACGCCGGTCGACCTGCGCCACACGCCATTTACACTGCTCGAAGGCCTCGGCAGCCGCGCCGAAAAGGTCGGCGACGTCCGTTCCCGCCTGTACCGGGGCTTTCGCACACCGGACGGGCACCGGCTGACCCTGTTCGAACAGGACATGTCGGCGGACGGCAGCACCAGCTGGCGCGATCCGAAGGACGAACCGGAGCGCATCAATGGCCTGCCGGCCCGGCTGGTCGTGCTAGAAGACCCGTCGGGAAAGGCAGTCTCGCTGCTGTCGTGGAAGGAAGGCCGCCGCGATTACCAGCTATGGATCGATGCGAACCTCGTGCGCGAGCCCTTGCGCGATCGCCTGTTCGCGCTGGCGGCATCGCTGCCGCATGCGGCGCCGGCATGTCCGAACGAGCCGCCGCCCAGGCCTGTCGACGAGCCGATGCCGAAGGTATTGAGCGCGGCGCAGCTGGACGCGATGATGGACAGGAGCAAGCGGCCCTGTAAATAAGGGCGCTGCTTACTTCGCCGGAGGTTCGCCAGCGCGGCCATTGCCGGCATCGAGCGTGCGCCGCATCGCCTCCATCTCCGCATCGACCCAGGCACGAAACTGCTGCACCTTGGCCATCGCCTCCTTGTGCGGATTGACCAGGAAGCGGTAGCCGTTGCCATAGGGCGCGCTGCGGCATTGCAGCACCCGCAGGCTGCCGGAGGCGATGTCCTCGAAGGCGATCCCGTAAGGCACCAGGGCGATCCCCTGCCCGGCCACCGCGGCCTGGGCCAGCACGCCCCAGTGGCTGAAGGTGCGCGAAAAATCGTATTTGCCCTCGAATTTTCCCTTCAAGGCGCGGTTCTCGTTCAAGAGTTGCAGCCAGGCTTCCGGCGTGCGCTCGCACAGCAGCGGAAAGCGGGACAGGTCGGCAAGCGTGAGTTCCTGTTGGCCCTCGGCCAGCAGCTCCGGGCTGTAGACCGGCACCAGCCGCTCGCGGAACAGCAACGCCGGATCGCCGTCCTTCACCGGACCGAAGCGGATCGCGACGTCGACGCCATCGTCTTCCAGGTCGACCGGGGTGTCGTTCGAATCGATGCGGATGTCGAGTTCCGGATGCCGCTTGGTGAAGCGCGGCATCCGCGGCACCAGCCATTTGATGGCGAAGGAGTGCGTGGTCGAGATGCGCAGGATGGCTTCCTCGTCGCCACGCTGCAGTGCGGCGACCTTGGCGCGCAGGTCGCCGAGCGAGCGCCCGACCGCAATCGCCAGTTCCTGGCCCTTGGCGGTCAGCGCGATATGGCGCGGATGACGCACGAACAGGGGAAAGCCGACCGCATCCTCCAGGTGCTTGACCTGCAGGCTGACGGCGGCCGGGGTCTTGTGCAGCTCCTGTGCCGCCAGCTTGAAGCTGCCCCAACGCGCGGCACATTCGAAATCGATCAGCCCGGACAGGCTGCGCAGGGGCTTCAAGCCCCCACCATGCATAAGTTTTTCTTATTCATTGCAATGTTTTTTTCTTGTTTGAACAATTGCTGCGCTGCATACAAAATATAGCGGATTCACCACGAACCCGCCAGCTTTTCAGCGTCTTCAGCGTAAGGAAAACCATGTTCAAGAACATTCTGGTGATCGGCGGTACCCGTTTCATCGGCAGGCTGCTCGTCCAGCGGCTCCTGCACGCCGGCCACCGTGTCACCATCGCTACGCGCGGCTACGCGCCCGATCCCTTCGGCGGCCGCATCCAGCGCATCCGCGCCGACCGCCGCAACGAGCTGGCGATGCGCGCCGTGGCCAAGGCCGGCCCCTTCGATATCGTCTACGACCAGATGAGCTACAGCCCGCTGGACGCGGCGATCGCCGTGCGCACCTTTGCCGGCCAGGTCGGCCGCTATGTGATGACCTCGACCATCGACGCCTACCGTGTGCTGGGCTTCGGCGCAGCCGGGCTGCTGACGGAAGCCGGGCTCGCGGTCGAGGCCCAGCCCATCGACACCCAATACCCCTGGCACGACCCGCGCCGCGCCACCGAATGCTATGTGAGCGGCAAGGTGCAGGCCGAAGCCTACCTGGTGCGCGACGGCTCGCTGCCGCTGGTCACGCCGCGCCTGGCCCACGTGCTGGGCGGCCCGGAAGACTTTACAGGCCGCCTCGCCCACTACGTCGAACTGGCGCGCGCCGGCGCGACGCTGCCGTATTCGAACGAGAGCGCGGCCGTGTCCTTCATGACCGCGCATGCGGCGGCGGACTTCCTGTTCTGGAGCGGCATGCAGGACTTCACCGGTCCGGTGAACGCGGCCTGCGATGGGGCGCTGTCGGCTTCGCAACTGTACGAGCGCGTCGGCGAGGTGCTGGAGTCGCCGGTGCGGATGCGCCGTGCGGCGGCGCCGGCGGAGGCCGGGCGGCTGTCGCCCTTCGATTTGCCGGGGCCGATGGTGCTGGATACGTCGCGCGCCAAGGCACTGGGGTACAGCTTCGGGCATACCGATGAGTGGTTGGATCACACCATCCGGCAGCACGACCTCGCCTTCGTCTGAGTCGCCCGAACGCTAACGAACCCCGCGCCTCATAAACGTCGTCCCCGCCTGCGCGGGGACGACGATCATTTCGCCGCCTTCTCCCGACCCACCCAATACAACAACACGATCAAGGCCGCATACGGCAGGATCGACAGCGCATCCGAATTCACCCCCGCAAAGAAGGGATTCGCAGCCTCCGCCCACTTGTTCATCGCATTGTCGAAATCGGTCAGCACACCCGCCGTGATGGCGATGATGATGCCGGCCAGGGCGCCGCCGGCGATGTAGCCGGATGCCAGCAGCGTGCCCGAGCTGCGGTCGCCGGCGGCCTGCAGTTCTTCTTCGTTCAGGCCGGCGTACTGCGGCAGCTTGTTGTTGCGGCGGTCGACCATCCAGCGGATCAGGCCACCGATCGCGATCGGCAGGGTCGACACCAGCGGCAGGTACACGCCCACCGAGAACGCCAGCGCCTGCACGCCCGCCATCTCCAGCACCACCGCGATCATCACGCCGAACAGCACCAGGGTCCAGGGCAGCTGCTGGTCGAGGATGCCCTTGATGATGTAAGACATCAGCACGGCCTTGGGCGCGTCGTATTTCTTGACCTCGGAGCCGTCCGGACGGGTGTGGAACTGGCCGTTGATGCCAGGGTCGACCAGGTAGGCCAGCGAGCCGTCGTCGCGCACCAGGTATTTGCCGGCCGGCCCGCCGTTGGTGTCCGTCTTCTGCCAGACTTTATACCTTGCGTGGTCGGAGGAAGCCTGCGGACCCTGCAGCTGGGCGGTCTGGCTCAGCTTCGACGCATCGGTGGTGACGTGCGGCGCCACCTGAGCGGCCGGCACGTAGACGGTGCCGGCATCGTTCAGCTTCAGCAGGATCGGGCCGAGGATCAGGCTTGATGCCAGGGCGCCGGCCAGGATCGCGTACTGCTGCAGGCGCGGGGTCGAGCCCACCAGGAAGCCGGTCTTCAGGTCCTGCGAGGTGGTGCCGGCATTGCTGGCGGCGATGCAGACGATGGCGCCGACCGACAGCGCGGTCACGTAGTAGCGGCCGCCGGTCCAGCCCATCACCAGGAAGATCAGGCAGGTGAACAGCAGGGTCGCCACGGCCATGCCGGAGATCGGATTCGAGGACGAGCCGACCTCGCCGGTCAGGCGCGACGACACGGTCGAGAACAGGAAACCGAACACCAGGATCAGCAATGCGCCCAGCAGGTTCATGTGCAGCGGCGTGGCGAAGGTGATCACGGCGATGATGCCCAGGCAGCCGATCACGACCCATTTGAGCGGGATGTCCTGGTCGGTACGCAGTGGTGCGGCATCCCCCTTCGAGTCGCCGTTGCCGCCGCCCTTGAAGCCGGTCAGGCCGCCCTTCAATCCATTCCAGATGGTGGGCAGCGAACGCGCGAGGCTGATCAAACCGCCGGCGGCAACCGCACCAGCGCCGATGTAGAGCACGTAGGCGCTGCGGATGTCGTCCGGGCCCATGTCCTTGATGAGCATGGTTCCCGGCGCCAGCGGAACGCTCAGGAGCTCGCCGAAGAATTTGATCATCGGGATCAGCAGCAGATAGGACAGCACGCCGCCGGCCGCCATCGTCATCGCGATGCGCGGACCGATGATGTAGCCGACGCCCAGCAGTTCGGGCGAGATCTCGGCGCCGGCCGAACCGGCCTTCAATGGCGCGTTGAAGACGAAGTTGACGGTGTCCTTCCACAGCTTGAGCGAGATGCTCAACACCTTGTACAGCAGCCCGATGCCGAAGCCGCCGAAGATGAGGAAGGCGCGATGGCGGGCGGCCTTCTCCTCATCGGATCCTTCGATGCGCACCTCGCCCGCGGCTTCGCGCGACGAGGGCGTGGCGGCGGCCTTCAGCACCTCGGCGCAGGCCGTGCCTTCCGGGTACTTGAGTTCGCGGTGCTGGTCGACGATCATGGTGCGGCGCATCGGGATCATCATCAGGATGCCCAGCAGGCCGCCCAGCACACCGACCAGCATGACGCGCGAGATCTCGAGGTCGAAGCCGAGGATCATAATCGCCGGCATGGTCACGCCAAGGCCGAAGGCCAGCGATTCGCCGGCCGAACCGGCGGTCTGGGTGATCGAGTTCTCGAGGATGGTCGATTCGCGCCCGCCGGCCTTCTTGGCCATGCCGAACAGGGTGATCGCGATCACCGCCACCGGGATCGAGGCGCTGACCGTGAGGCCGACCTTCAGCACCAGGTAAAGCGAGGAAGCGCCGAAGATCATGCCCAGCACCGTGCCCATGATCAGGGCGCGCAGGGTGAATTCCGGGAGGTGGGCGGACGCCGGGATATACAGCTTGACCGCGGGTGGATGGGGATCGTACGGCATCTTTTCCTTGGGACGTATCGTGTTTCTGAACTGCAGGGACTGCTTAGCAGTGCCTTGAACTCGCACTATGGCACATGCCGTAATGGAAGAAAAGCGGATTATAATTTTGGCGTAGACCGTGTTTACGCCCTGTCGGCACGGCGATCTGCCGGTCATCTGACCGTCATCAGAGAGACAAGTTTGGCAACTAAGAGTACTCCGGCCCCGCGCCGCCCCAACCGCCTCCGTGGTTTTATATTTCTGGCCCTGGCCCTCATCCTCCTGTTCGTCGCCGGCGTGGTCGGCTACGTCGTGTTCCGCGTGCTGCCGAATGTGCCCGCACTGGACGCCGTCACCGACTACCGGCCCAAGATCCCGCTGCGCGTCTACACGGCCGACAAGGTCCTGATCGGGGAGTTCGGCGAGGAGCACCGCGATTTCGTCCCGATCCAGAAGATCCCCGACCTGATGAAGAAATCGCTGCTGGCGATCGAAGACGCGCGCTTCTACGAGCACGGCGCGATCGACTTCCAGCGCGGCATCGGCGCCGTCTATTCGAACCTGCGCCACGGTTTCGGCGCCGGCGGCGGCTCGACCATCACGATGCAGGTGGCGCGCAACTTCTTCCTGTCGCGCGAAAAGCACATCGGCCGCAAGGTCAACGAGATCGCGCTGGCCTACAAGATCGAGGCTGCGCTCAGCAAGGACGAGATCCTCGAGCTGTACATGAACCAGATCTACCTGGGCCAGCGCGCCTACGGCTTCTCGAGCGCCGCGCGCACCTATTTCAACAAGAACCTCGACCAGCTCAGCGTGGCCGAGATGGCGATGCTGGCCGGCCTGCCGCAGAACCCGTCGCGCCATAACCCGGTGGCGAATCCGAAGCGTGCGCGCGAGCGCCAGCATGCGGTGCTCAAGCGCATGCGCGAGCTGAATTACATCAGCGGGGCGCAGTACCAGCAGGCGCTGGCCGAGCCGCTGCGCGTGAACACCCGCGGCCAGGAATTCGACACCCATGCCGAGTACGTGGCCGAACTGGCGCGCCAGGCGGTCTACAACCAGTTCAAGGACGACGCCTATACCAAGGGCATCAAGGTCTACACGACCATCCTGAAGGCCGAGCAGGAAGCGGCCTACGCTTCGGTGCGCCGCAACGTGCTGGCCTACGACCAGCGCCACGGCTACCGCGGACCGGAAGGCCGCATCGAGCTGCCCGAGGACCCGCAGGAGCGCGAGGATACGATTACCGATGCCCTCAACAGGCGCCCCACCAGCGACGGCCTGATTCCGGCGGTGGTGCTGTCCGCATCCGGCAAGGCGGTGCGGGTCGAGACCATCGACGGCGACGACGTCACCATCAGCGGCGCCGGCCTGAAGTTCGCGGCCGCCTCGCTGGCCTCGAACGCCAAGGAAGAGCGCCGCATTTCTACCGGTTCGATCATCCGCGTGGCCAGGGATGCCAAGGGCGCCTGGGCTATCACCCAGGTGCCGCAGGTGGCCGCGGCCTTCGTCGCGATCGACGCCGACACCGGCGCCTACCACGCGCTGGTGGGCGGCTTCGACTACAACTTCCAGAAGTTCAACCACGTGACCCAGGCCTGGCGCCAGCCGGGTTCCGGCTTCAAGCCCTTCATCTACTCGGCCTCTCTGGACAAGGGCTATTCGCCGGCCACCCGCATCCTCGACGCCCCGCTCGACATGCCGGGCGAGGACGCCGGCAAGACCTGGTCGCCGCAGAACGACGATTTCAAATGGGACGGTCCGATCACCATGCGCCGCGCGCTGGCGGAATCGAAGAACGTGGTGTCGGTGCGCCTGTTGCGCGCGATCTCGGTGCCCTACGCCCATGATTTCATCGGCAAGTTCGGCTTCGACGTCGCGCGCCAGCCGGCCAACTACACGATGGCGCTGGGCACCGGCGCCGTCACCCCGCTGCAGATGGCCGGCGCCTACGCCGTGTTCGCGAACGGCGGCTACCGGGTCCAGCCCTACCTGATCGAGAAGATCGTCGACGCCGACGGCAAGGTGATCCAGGAGACCAAGCCGCAGGCGGCGCACCAGGAAGAGCAGCGCGTTCTGGATGCGCGCAATGCCTTCATCACCGACAGCATGCTGCGCGACGTGGCCCGCTACGGCACCGGCGCCGCCGCCACCAAGGCCCTGGGCCGCACCGACATCGCCGGCAAGACCGGCACCACCAGCGACGCCGTCGACGGCTGGTTCTCGGGCTACGGCGGCAACGTCGTGGCGGTGGCCTGGATGGGCTATGACGATCCGAAATCCCTGGGCGGCCGCGAGTTCGGCGCCACCCTGGCGCTGCCGATCTGGATCGACTACATGAAAGTGGCCCTGGCCAAGCGCCCGCAGGAAGAGCGTCCGCAGCCGGAAGGCCTGGTGCGCGAAAACGACGACTGGGTCTACGCCGAGTTTGCCGAAAGCCCGACCTTCGGCGGCGTCGACCTCGACCAGCAGCCGGCCGTGGACCCGAACGCCGATCCGAACGCGCCACCGCCACCGCAGCAGCAGGCGGCGCAGCCGCAACCGCAACAGCAGCAGCTCCAGAACAGCCTGTTCTAAGCCCGTTCCGCTTCCCTGCCCCCAAGGCCCCGCCACCCGCGGGGCCTTTTTCTTTGTGCGAACACTTCAAGCCAAATGCAGTTCTTGTAGGGAAATTTGTAGCAAGAGCGTCGTCTTTATCCTACATGGCTGGACGGACCCATCCTATTTTGGAACCCCATCCCCCACCCCATGATGGCGTCATCCACCACCGAAGGAGTAGATCATGAAACAATATCAAAGCGTGATGATTGCTGCCGCGATGGCCATGGGCCTGGCAGCCTGCAGCTCGACCGGCAGCAACTCCGACAGCGGCTCGATGGAAGGCAGCTCGAGTGGCAGCAGCGCGACCGGCACGTCCAACTCCGGCACCATGGGCACCTCAGGCAACGGCGCCGCCGGCACCGCCACCTCGGGCGCCAGCGGCAACACCGGCACCTCGGGCCGTAACGACTGGGGCACCGGCAGCGGCACCTCGGGTTCCGGCACTTCCGGCACCACCAATTCGGGCACGACCAGCGGAACCACCCCGCCTCCCACCAATACGCAGTGAGATAAGGCGCGAGGCAGGCCTACAGCCTGCCGGTGCCTCCCTCCTGCTGGCGGTGTCCCTGGCGGCGTGCGGCCCGAACGAAGGCAATAGCGACCATGGCGGCACCCCGCCTTACCGGTCGCCGCGACCCGGTTCGCTTGCCGCCAGCCTTACCGTGGCCTCCACCATGCGATCAACATAGGGAAACCGCTATGCAGCCATTCCAGACCGCATTCATCGGCGCCGCGCTGTCCTTCAGCCTGGCCGCCTGCAGCTCCACCAACCCGCATTCGAACGACAGCGCGACCGGCGCTTCCACCACCGGCACGGCCACCGCCACCGGCTCGGCGGCGGCGAAAGACAATTCCGACGCCAACCGCACCGGAAATACCACCCCCTCCGTGCGCGCTTCCAGCGACAGCGGCGCCGCCGGCCACTGAGCTCTGCAAACGCAATCCGGTCCGCCGCCGCCCCTCGGGTAGAATGGCCCCTGGCATAGTCGAGGGGCGTGGCGATGAAAAACTGGATTGCGCGGCTGTTTGGCGGCGTCGATGCCCCCGCGTCCTGCACGCCTGTGCCGGCCGCCGCACCCGCTCCCCAAGCGCCGGTGCAGGCGCCCGACCGGGCGCCCCTGGACCATGGCGATGCCTGGTGGCGCTGGCTGACCGCCGGCGCGGCGGCCGCGGCGTCGACCGCACGGGCGCAGCGGCACAGCCAGCTGGTGCTGGCCGAACTCGACCGCCTGCTCGATTCCCCGGACCACGCCGCCGACCTGGTCCCGCGCGTCCCCGAAGTCATTCCGCAGCTGCTGCGCAGCCTGCGCGACGAAGCCGCGTCGAGCGCCGAGCTGGCGCGCCAGGTGGCCCGCGATCCGTCCCTGGTCGCGGAACTCATCCGCGAAGCCAACAGTCCCTACTACCGTTCTTCCGGCCAGGTGCGCACCATCGACGCCGCCCTGCTGGTGCTGGGCCGGAACGGCTTGCGCATGCTGCTGGCCCGAGCCGCTTTCCGCCCGCTGATCGGGACCCAGAACGGCCGCCACAGCCGCCAGGCCGCCGCGCGCATCTGGAGCCATACCGAGAAATGCGCGCTGGCCGCCAGCCTGCTCGCGCCCGGCCTGGGCGCCGATCCTTTCGAAGCCTACCTGGCGGGCCTGATGGACGACCTCGGCCTGATCGTGGCCCTGCGCCTGTTCGACGGCATGCTCGACACCGACGCCCTGCCCCAGGACCCGGCCTTCGTCGCCGCGCTGCTGGCGCGCACCCGCACGCTGGCGGCCCGCATCGCCCTGCAGTGGGAACTGCCGCCGCCGATCGCCGCCGCGATCCTCGGCGCGGCGGGCAGCGGACCGTCGGCCGCCCAGCCGCTGTCCGTCAGCCTGGGCCGGGCCGAAAATCTGGCCCTGCTGCGCCTGCTGTTGGACGACGGCATGCTGGCCGGCGACGACCCGGCCGTGGCCAGCCTCGACGCCGGCTCGGCGCGAGTGCTCGGCGGCCTCGTTCGACTATAATTCCAGCATGCCTTTCGACCTGAAAAAACACCTCCCCAAACCCGGTCAACGCTTTGCCCTGCCGGCGCTGCATGGTTCTTCGGATGCCTATGCGCTGGCCCTTGCCGCGCTCGAGCTGAAGGCCGGCGGGCAGATGCTGACCGTGATCGTGGCGAACGCCAGCGACGGCCAGCGCCTGCTCGACGAAATCCCCTGGTTCGCGGACGGCAAGCTGTCCTGCCACCTGCTGCCGGACTGGGAAACCCTGCCCTACGATGCGTTCTCGCCGCACCAGGACCTGGTGTCCGAGCGGCTGGCCACCCTGCACGAGATCCGCAACGGCCAGTGCGACGTGCTGGTGGTGCCGGCCACCACGGCGCTGGTGCGCCTGGCGCCGCCTTCTTTTCTCGCCGCCTACACCTTCTTCTTCCGCCAGGGCGAGAAGCTGGACGAAGCCAGGCTGAAGGCGCAGCTGACCCTGGCCGGCTACAGCCACGTGACCCAGGTGATGTCGCCGGGCGAGTACTCGGTGCGCGGCGGCCTGATCGACCTGTTCCCGATGGGATCGAGCCTTCCCTACCGCCTCGACCTGTTCGGCGACGAGATCGAAACCATCCGCACCTTCGACGCCGATACCCAGCGCTCGCTGTACCCGGTCAAGGAAGTGCGCCTGCTGCCGGGCCGCGAGTTCCCGATGGACGAGCAGGCGCGCACCGCCTTCCGCGGCCGCTGGCGCGAGCGCTTCGAGGGCGACCCGACCCGCTCGCCGGTCTACAAGGATATCGGCAGCGGCATCGCCTCGGCCGGCATCGAATACTACCTGCCGCTGTTCTTCGACCAGACCGCGACCCTGTTCGACTACCTGCCCGAGGAATCCCCGCTGGCCCTGGTCGGCGACATCGAAGCCGCGATCCAGCGGTTCTGGGCGGATACGGAATCGCGCTACAAGTTCCTGAAGGCCGACCGCGAACGCCCGATCCTGGAGCCGAAGGAGATCTTCCTCGGCGCCGAGGATTTCTTCGTCAGCGCCAAGCCGCACGGCCGCTGGGCCATCGCGCGCGATCCCGCCGCCGCCGCTTCCGAATTGTCGGCGCCGATCCCGGACATCGCCGTCAACCGCCGCCTCGAAGATCCGCTGTCGAATCTGCGCTCCTACCTGATGCGCGTGGACACCCGCGTGATGATCTGCGCCGAATCGGCCGGCCGCCGCGAGACCCTGCAGCAGTACTTCAACGAGTACAAGCTGGACCTGGCCCTGATCGAAGGCTTCGAGGGCCTGCGCGCCAGCGATGCCAGAGTGGCCCTCGGCGTCGCGCCCCTGCAGGCCGGTTTCGAGCTGTCCGAGGAGTCGACCGGCCGCCTGGTCTTCATCACCGAGACCGAGCTGTATGCGGGCGGAGGCAAACGCGCCGGCAAGAAGAAACAGGAAGCCACGTCCCAGGTCGAGTCGATGGTGCGCGACCTGTCGGAGCTGAAGGTCGGCGATCCTGTCGTGCACATCAACCACGGCATCGGCCGCTACATGGGCCTGATCAGCATGGACCTGGGCGAAGGCGATACCGAGTTCCTGCACCTAGAGTACGCCAAGGAGACCAAGCTCTACGTACCGGTGTCGCAGCTGCACGTGATTTCGCGCTACTCCGGCGCCAGCCCGGAAGACGCGCCGCTGCACGCCCTCGGCTCCGGCCAGTGGGACAAGGCCAAGAGAAAAGCCGCCGAACAGGTGCGCGACACCGCCGCCGAGCTGCTGAACCTCTACGCCCGCCGCGCCGCGCGCCAGGGACACAGCTTCGAATACTCCGCGGTCGACTACGAGAACTTCGCCCAGAGCTTCGGCTTCGACGAGACGCCCGACCAGCGCGCCGCGATCCAGAACGTGATCCAGGACATGACCTCCGGCCGCCCGATGGACCGCCTGGTCTGCGGCGACGTCGGCTTCGGCAAGACCGAGGTCGCGCTGCGCGCCGCCTTCATCGCCGTCATGGGCGGCAAGCAGGTGGCGATCCTGGCCCCGACCACCCTGCTGGCCGAGCAGCATGCGCAGACCTTCAGCGACCGCTTCGCCGACTGGCCGGTGAAGATCGCCGAGCTGTCGCGCTTCCGCACCGGCAAGGAGATCAACAACGCGATCAAGGGCATGGCCGACGGCACCGTCGATATCGTGATCGGCACCCATAAACTGCTGTCGCCGGACGTGAAGTTCACGCGTCTCGGGCTCGTCATCATCGACGAGGAACACCGCTTCGGCGTGCGCCAGAAGGAAGCGCTGAAGGCCCTGCGCGCCGAGGTCGACGTGCTGACCCTGACCGCGACGCCGATCCCGCGGACCCTCGGCATGGCGCTGGAAGGCCTGCGCGACTTCTCGGTGATCGCCACCGCACCGCAGAAGCGCCTGGCCATCAAGACCTTCGTGCGCAGCGAAGACGGCTCCATCATCCGCGAAGCCGTTCTCCGCGAGCTGAAACGCGGCGGCCAGGTCTACTTCCTGCACAACGAAGTCGAGACCATCGAAAACCGCCTGGCGATGCTGCGCGAACTGGTGCCGGAGGCGCGCATCGGCGTGGCCCACGGCCAGATGCACGAGCGCGACCTCGAAAAGGTGATGCGCGACTTCGTGGCCCAGCGCTTCAACATCCTGCTGTGCACGACCATCATCGAGACCGGCATCGACGTGCCGACCGCGAACACCATCATCATGCACCGCGCCGATAAATTCGGCCTGGCCCAGCTGCACCAGCTGCGCGGCCGCGTCGGCCGTTCGCACCACCAGGCCTACGCCTACCTGCTGGTGAACGACGCCCTGAACATGACCAAGCAGGCGCAGCGCCGCCTGGACGCGATCCAGGCAATGGAGGAACTGGGCAGCGGCTTCTACCTCGCGATGCACGATCTGGAAATTCGCGGCGCCGGCGAGGTGCTGGGCGAGAACCAGTCCGGCGAAATGCTGGAGGTGGGGTTCCAGCTCTATTCCGATATGCTGAACGAGGCGGTGAAGGCGCTGAAGGCCGGCCGCGAGCCGGACATGAGCGCGCCGCTGTCTTCGACCACCGAGATCAACCTGCACGTGCCGGCCCTGCTGCCGGCCGACTTCTGCGGCGATGTCCACGAGCGCCTGTCGATCTACAAGCGCCTGGCCAACTGCGAAACCCAGGACCGCATCGACGACATGCAGGAAGAGCTGATCGACCGCTTCGGTAAACTTCCGGATGCGGTGAAGGCCCTGATCGAGACCCACCGACTGCGCATCTCGGCCAAGCAGGTCGGCATCGTGAAGATCGACGCCCACGCGGAAGCCGCCAACCTGCAGTTCATGGAAAAGCCGCCGATCGATCCGATCAGGATCATCACGCTGATCCAGAAAAACCGCCAGGTCAAGCTGGCCGGCCAGGACAAGCTGCGCATCACGGCCGCCATGCCGGACCTGCAGGCGCGCGTGAACCAGGTCAAGCAGACCATCAAACAATTACTAGCTTAAGTTCGCCATGTCCAAGAAACTGATCCTCCAGGGCCCCGCGGCCGACCAGGCCGTGCTCGCACAGGTCGCCGCGCCGGCCTGTCCGCGCAGCAGCACGCCCATCCACGCGCACGCGCTGCGCTGCGAAGGCCTCGACTTCACGCCCGCGCTGAAGGCGACGGTCGAATCCGCCGCCCACGCCGCCGGCGTCGACGCCACCTTCGTCGATACCGGTCTCACCCTGGCGGACTTCAGGCTGGTCGCGATGGACATGGACTCGACCCTGATCACCATCGAATGCATCGACGAGATCGCCGACATGCAGGGGCTGAAGCCGCAGGTGTCCGCCATCACCGAAGCCGCCATGCGCGGCGAACTCGATTTTTCGGAGAGCCTGAAGCGCCGCGTGGCCCTGCTGGAAGGCTTGCCGGTGGAAGCGCTGGAGCGCGTGTACGCAGAGCGCCTGCGCATTTCCGCAGGCGGCGAAGCGATGCTCGAGGCGGTGCAGGCGGCCGGCCTGAAGACCCTGCTGGTGTCGGGCGGTTTCACCTTCTTTACCGAGCGCCTGAAGACCCGCCTGGGGCTGGACTACGTGCACGCCAACGTGCTCGAAGCCGAGGGCGGCGTGCTGACCGGACGGGTGGTGGGCGGCATCGTCGATGCCGAAGAGAAGATGCGCACCGTGCAGCGCGTCTGCGCCGAACTCGGCATCGATCCGAAACAGGCGATCGTGATGGGCGACGGCGCCAACGACCTCAAGATGATGGGGATTGCCGGCCTGTCGGTGGCCTTCCGCGCCAAGCCGGTGGTGCGCGCCCAGGCCGATGTGGCCCTGAATTTCTCCGGGCTCGACGGGCTGCTGACCATCCTGCAATAAACCCTGCGCCACTCGCACGAGGTGTGAGGTGGCGCAAATACTTTTCCTGTTCCGGCTCCGCGATTGGCAGTCTAACGCTTGTCCAACCCCCAGGAGCCGAACATGAAACCGACCCAGTTTGCCGAAAACGATGGCGTCGAGAATGACGCCGCTCCCCCGGTTCAAGTTCCCCGGAGTCCGCGACGCCGCGATTTTCTCCGCGCCGGCCCCGCCCTCGCCGCGGCGCTGGCCCTGCCTGCCGCGGCACAGGAGCTGCAGGCCCAGGCGGTGGAAGCCTGGGCGGCCACCTGGGGGGCGGCGCCGGCCGGCCCGCCGCCCGCGGCCTCGACGATGGTGCTGGTCAACCAGACCCTGCGCCTGATCGCGCATGCCAGCGCCGGCGGCAGCCGGGCGCGCATCCGCATCTCGAACGAAATGGGCAGCGCGCCATTGTCCATCGGCGCCGCGCGCATCGCCCTGCGCGCCAGCGGCGCGGCGCTGGTTGCCGGCACCGACCGCCAGCTGCTGTTCGGTGGGCGGACCCCGGTCACGATCGCCGCCGGTACCGCCGTGCTGTCGGATCCGGTCAGCTTCAACCTGCCGCCCTTTGCCGACCTCGCGGTCAGCCTCTACCTGCCGGCCTCGACCCGCATCACGACCCTCCACAACCTGGCGCTGCAGGCCGGCTATGTCTCGAGCGCCGGCAACTACAGCGCGGCATCGAACCTGCCGGTCGCGCGCAGCATCGCCACCTGGCCTTTCCTGACCGAGGTCGACGTCAGCGGCGCCTATTCCGGCCTGGCCGCCACGGCGGCTGTCGCCACGCTCGGCGACTCGATCACCGACGGCCAGGGCAGCAGCGCGAATACCAACCGGCGCTGGCCGGACCTGCTGGCGCGGCGCCTGCAGCTGGAGCTGGGCGTGGCCGGGAATATCGGCGTGGCGAACCGCGGCATCGCCGCCAACTCCCTGTTGAAGGATTATCCGGAGGCGATGCTGACCGGCCAGAAGGCGCTCGACCGCTTCGACCGCGACATCGCGGCCACCTCCGGCGTGCGCTGGATGGTCGTGCTCATCGGCATCAACGACATCGTCTACAGCCCGGGGACGAATCCGATCCCGGTCGGCAGCCTGATCGCCGGCCACCAGCAGCTGGTGGCGAAGGCCCGCGCACGCGGCCTGCGCGCGGTCGGCGCCACCCTGACGCCTTTCGAAGGCCACGTCTACTACACGGCGGCGCGGGAGAACGTGCGCAAGAGCTTCAATGCCTGGATGCGCAGCGGCGGCACCTACGACGCCGTGGTCGACTTCGAGCTGGCGCTGCGCGATCCGGCCCGCATCACGCGCCTGCGCGCCGCTTACGACAGCGGCGACCACCTGCATCCGAACAGCGCCGGCTACCAGGCGATGGCGCAGGCGGTACCGCTGGCCCTCTTCACGCAGTGAAGGACGGGGTCACCGAGGGCGAGCGCTTCAGGCAGCGCAGCGTGAAGGTCGAGCGCGTGTGGCGCACGCCGGGCAGCTTGTACAGCTTCTGGCGCAGGAAGCGCTCGTAACCCTCGGTGCCGGCCACCGCCACCTTGATCAGGTAATCGTATTCGCCCGACAGCAGATAGGCTTCCATCACTTCCGGCAGCTCGGCAAGGGCGTCGGAAAAGGCCTTGAAGATTTCGTCGTCGTGGCGGTCCACCGTGACCTCGATGATCACGGTATCCGGCACGCCCATGCGGCGCTGGTCGAGCAGGGCCGCATAGCCGGTGATGTAGCCGCCGTCCTCGAGCGCCTTGACGCGGTGCCAGCAGGGGGTCGGCGACAGGTTCACCGTATCGGCCAGTTTCTGGTTGCTGATGCGTCCGTCGCGGCCCAGGGTGCGCAGGATCTGGCGGTCGATTTCGTCGAGTTGGCCGTCTTTCATGTCGTCTTCCTTGTCTATACAGGCATGGTTGAAGATAATTCTTTCGCATTTTACTCCAGACGCAAAAGAATCATCCATATTCCCCCGCTCAGGCAGCCGCAACAGAAGCACATTTTTTGTGCGCTGCAGTATGATTCCGGCGTCTTATGTAAGGAGTACTTTGTGTCGGAAGCAGTATCCCGCGGCGGGCTCGGTGTCCAGGGCGCCGCCTTCAATGCCGAATTGCCCCTCATGCTCATCACGCCCGCGCTGTTCGCCGCCAATCTGGTGGTCGCGCGCTGGGCACAGGGTGCGGCGATTCCTCCCGTGTTCCTCGCTTTCGGCCGCTGGGCGCTGGCCTTCCTGATCCTGATGCCGACCGTCGGCCCGCGCATGTGGGCGTTGCGCGGCACCCTGCTGGCCAACTGGCCGCGCATCCTGCTGTTGTCCACGCTGGGCATGGGCATGGCGGTGGCCCCGCAATACATCGGCGCGCGCCACACCGGCGCCGCCAACGTCGCCATCATCCTGGCCGCCTGTCCGGCCCTGGTGACCCTGGTCGAACGCCTGGTGTGGAAGGCCCCGCTGGGCCGCCGCCAGGGCTGGGGCCTGCTGGTGGCGATCGCCGGCGTGCTGGTGGTGCTGACGAAGGGCGACCTCGGCGCCCTCGGCCAGCTCGAGTTCGGCCGCGGCGACCTGTGGGTGGTGCTGGCCGCGATCGGCTGGTCGCTGTACACGGTCTTCAACAAGCGCGTGCCGCTGCCGCCGCTGCCCGGCACCGTCAAGCTGGCGGCCCTGATCGGCGGCGGCGCGCTGGTGCTGGCACCGTTCGCGGCCCTCGAAGCGGCCAGCGGCGATGTGCCGTCCTTCGGCGACGGCCGCCTCTACGTGGCGCTCGGCTTCCTGGCCATCGTCCCCAGCCTGGGCGCCTACTTCTGCTTCGACCGCCTGGTGGCGGTGGCGGGGCCGGCGCGGGCCAGCATGTCGGTCTACCTGATCCCGCTGTTCGCGACCCTGGCTGCCTGGCCGCTGCTGGGCGAAGCGCCCCACCTTTATCATGTGGCGGGCTTCGGGATGATCCTGGCCGCGGTGGCCCTGTCGAGCCGGCGCCGCCGCTCCTGAGCTTGCCTCACGTTTCAGGAGAGTGAACAGGTGTAACAGCCTGTAAATCAAAAAGCGGGCGCCACAAGAAACTGGGTAGTATGCAGGTGAGGAGAACTGCCATGAAAAAACTCGCCATCATTCTTGCAGTTGCCGCACTGAGCGGCTGCGCGACCCAGTATCCCGGTCCCGCCAACTACGGCACGCGCGCCTACGCGCAAGCGCCGGACGCGAACGGCTGGCAGGTCGTCTCGGTGACCCCGGTCCCGAACGGTACCGCGGCCCAGGCCGCCGCTTCGGGCAATGCCGGCCGCGTCACCACCTCGGACGCCGTCACTTACAGCCCGGCGCCGAGCGGCCCTACCTACGTGACCCAGCCGGTGTACGTGCCGGCTCCGATCTATGCGCCGGCGCCGGTCTATGATCCGTTCTGGTATCCGCCGATCTCGATCGGCCTCGGCTTCAGCTGGAGCAACTGGGGCGGCCATCGCGGCTACCACGGTGGCGGCCGCTGGCGCGGCCATCGCTAAGCCGTAAAATTTGCACTACAATGGGGAGGTCGCACTGCGGTGCGGCCTCTTTTTTTTCGCCCTGCCATACACCCTCTTCCTTACGTTTTTCTTACGCATTTGCATGAATGACGCATGGTGCAACGCGTCACATGAATCGTTTGCTGTTGCCCAATTGCTATCCTAGAATGGCTCGACGACGGGTCTGCGCCGGCCTCGGTGCGCGCCAGCGTGCGGCATAAAAATCAACTACGGAGACAGCAATGGATTTCAGACTGAAAGCATTGGTTGCAGGGGTAGCACTGGGTTTTTCGATGTCGGGCATGGCGGCGGAGCCGATCAAGATCGGCGTGTCGGGCCCCTTCACCGGCGGCTCGGCGCCGATGGGCGTGTCGATGCGCGACGGCGTCCGCCTGGCGGTAAATGAAATCAATGCCAAGGGTGGCGTGCTGGGACGCCAACTCCAGATGGTCGAACGCGACGACGAGGCCAAGCCGGAACGCGGCGTGCAGATCGCCCAGGAACTGATCAACAAGGAAAAGGTGGTGGCCACCGTCGGCTACATCAACACCGGCGTGGCCCTGGCTTCGCAGCGCTTCTACCAGCAGGCCAAGATCCCGGTGATGAACAACGTCGCCACCGGCTCGATCGTCACCAAGCAGTTCGCCAACCAGCCCGAGAACTACGTCTTCCGCAACTCCGCCAACGACACCATCCAGTCGACCATGATCGCCGAGGAAGCGATCCGCCGCGGCTTCAAGAAGCCGGCGATCCTGGCCGATTCGACCAACTACGGCCAGCTCGGCCGCGAAGACCTCGAAAAGGTCCTGGCCGCGAAGAGCGTGAAACCGGTCTCGGTCGAGAAGTACAACATCGGCGACGTCGACATGACGGCACAGCTGCTGCGCGCCAAGCAGGCCGGCGCCGACGTCGTGCTCACCTACGGCATCGGCCCCGAACTGGCGCAGATCGCCAACGGCATGCAGAAGCTGGGCTGGAAGGTGCCGATCGTCGGCAGCTGGACGCTCGCAATGGCCAACTTCATCGACAACGCCGGCGCCAACGGCAACGGCACCCGGATGCCGCAGACCTTCATCCAGAACCCGGATACGCCCAAGCGCAAGGCCTTCATCGACGCCTACGTGAAAGCCTACAACCCGCCTAACGGCCGCATGCCGTCGGCGGTGTCGGCAGCCCAGGGCTACGACTCGATCTACCTGCTGGCCGCCGCAATCCAGCAGGCCGGCAGCACGGAAGGCCCGAAGATCGCATCCGCCCTGGAAAACCTGAAGACCCCGATCGAAGGCGTGGTCACCACCTACAACAAGCCCTACAGCCACACCGACCACGAAGCCATCAACTTCGACAACACCAAGTTCGGCGAAGTGCAGAATGGCCGGGTTGTGCCGGTGAAGTAAGCCCGCGCACCTAGCGCACTTATCCGTCGCCCCCGCCTGCGCGGGGCGACGGGCAGACGTATCGGTCACTAGGGTAAAAAATGGACATCCTCCTCCAGCTGGTCTTCTCCGGGATCGCGCTCGGCATGATCTATGCCGTCATCGCCTTCGGCTATCAACTCACTTTCGCCACTTCCGGCACGCTGAACTTCGGCCAGGGCGAGGCCCTGATGCTGGGCGCCCTGGTCGGCTTGTCCCTGGTCGGGACCATCCATGGCGGTCCCTATATCAGCTACTGGCTGATGGTCCCGCTGGTGATGGTATTCGGCGCCCTGCAGGGCATGTTCGTCGAATGGATCGGGGTGCGCCCGGCGATCCGCATCAAGTCCGAATTCGGCTGGATCATGTCGACCATCGCACTGGCCATCATCTTCAAGAACGTGGCCGAGAATATCTGGGGCAAGGACGTGCTGCCCTTCCCCTCGCCGCTGTCGTCCGAGCCCTTCACGGTGCTGGGCGCGAACGTGCAGCCGATGCAGGTGGCGGTCATCATCGGCGCCGTCGCCATCATGCTGGCGGTCGAGATCTTCAACCGCAAATCGATCTACGGCAAGGCGGTGGTCGCCACCGCCAACGACCGCGACGCGGCCGGCCTCATGGGCATCAACACGCGCATGGTGATCACCTTCTCGTACGCCCTCTCCTCGGCGACGGCGGCCTTCGCCGGCGCCCTGATCGCGCCGCTCACCCTGACCTCCGCCACGATGGGCGCCTCGCTGGGCCTGAAGGCCTTCGCGGTGGCGATCATCGGCGGCCTCACCTCCGGCATGGGCGCGATCGTCGGCGGCATCATCCTCGGCATCGCCGAAACCGCCACCGGCTTCTACCTGTCGACCGGCTACAAGGAAGTGCCGGGCCTGGTGCTCCTGCTGCTGGTGCTGGCGGTGAAGCCGTCCGGCCTGTTCGGCAAGGCCGCGATCAAGAAGGTATAGAGCATGAACAAAAAACTCGCCGCCGCCGTCGCGCTGGGCATCGTCCTGGTCGCGGCCTATCCGCTGCTGTTCGCGAATCCCTACTACATCCACCTTGCCGAGACCATCCTGATCTACGCCATTCTGCTGTACGGCCTGGACATCGTGGTCGGCTACACCGGCCAGGTCTCGCTGGGCCACGCCGGCCTGTTCGGCATCGGCTCCTACATCACCGGGGTGCTGGTGCTGAAACTGGCCATGCCCTGGTACGCGACCCTGCCCGCCAGCGTGATCGGCTGCGCCCTGTTCGGCGTGATCCTTGCCCTGCCTGCCCTGCGCGTGACCGGCCCCTACCTGGCGATGGTGACGCTGGCCTTCGGCACCATCGTGCAAATCCTGATCAACGAGATGACCTTCCTGACCGAAGGCCCGCTCGGCATCCAGCTGCAGAAGCCCACCGTGATGGGCACGGAACTGACCGAGGTCCAGTACTACTACGCGGTGGCCGGCTTCATGTTCCTGTCCCTGCTACTGGTGCACCGACTGCTGCGCTCCCACATCGGGCGCGCCTTCGAAGCCCTGCGCGACAGCCCCATCGCCTCGGACTGCATGGGCGTGTCGGTGTACCGCTACAAGGTCTATGCCTTCGTGATCAGCGCCGGCTTCGCGGGCCTGGCCGGCAGCCTGTACGCCTATTCGGAGCAGTACATCTCGCCGAACAGCTACAACTTCGAGCTGACCATCCTGTTCCTGCTGGCCGTGATCATGGGCGGCCGCAAGAGCCGCCTCGGCTCGCTGATCGGTGCCACCATCGTGGTCATGCTGCCCAGCCTCCTGTCCGACATCGAGGTGTTCCGCAAGATCGCGATCTCGGCCGCCGTCGCCGCCGTCGTCATCGCCGCGCTGATGCTGGCCAAGCGCCGCACCACCGTAGCGCGCGCCGCGGTGCCGGTGGTGGGGACGATCGCGATGGCCGTCTTCGCCTACAGGCTGGACAGCATGGTCGACTGGCGCCTCACCATCTTCGGCCTGATGACCCTGTTCGTCGTCTACTACCTGCAGGACGGCATCGTCGGCTTCTTCAAGAGCCTGTTCGGACGCGGCCGCGTCCACGTCGCCGCGGTCCAGGGCGCCGGCGAGGCCGATCCGTTCGCCGGCATGAAGGCATCCGGTGCGCGTGCCGAAGCCGGCGCCGAGGGCGGCGAGCTGCTGCGCGTGGAGCAGGTGCTGATGCAGTTCGGCGGACTGAAGGCGCTGAACCAGGTCGACCTGAACGTGGCGCGCGGCTCGGTGCACGGCCTGATCGGACCGAACGGCTCGGGCAAGAGCACGATGATGAACGTCCTGACCGGCATCTACAAACCGACAGCCGGCGGCGTCGTGTTCGCCGGCCACGCCATCACCGGCCGCACGCCGTCGCAGATCGCGCTGGGCGGCATCGCCCGCACCTTCCAGAACGTGCAGCTGTTCGGCGAGATGACCGCCACCGAGAACGTGCTGGTCGGCCTGCACCACAGCTTCCGTTCGACGGTGGGTGACGCCATGCTGTCCACCCCGCGCTACAAGCGTGAGGAAGCGGCGGCCCGCGTGCGCGCGGCGGCCATCCTCGAATTCATCGGCCTGGCCGACCTGGCGATGGAAGAAGCGCGCAACCTCCCTTACGGCAAGCAGCGCCTGCTGGAGATCGGCCGCGCGCTGGCGCTGGATCCGCGCCTGCTGCTGCTGGACGAACCGGCGGCCGGCCTGACCGCGCCCGACATCCGCGAGCTGATGGCGATCATCCGCAAGATCCGCGACCACGGCATCACCATCGTGCTGATCGAGCACCACATGGACGTCGTGATGTCGATCTCGGATACCGTGACCGTGCTCGACTTCGGCCAGAAGATCGCCGAGGGCACGCCGGGCATGGTGCAGTCCGATCCGAAGGTCATCGAGGCCTACCTGGGCGGCGCCGCCGAAGCGCCGCCGCAAGCCGCCGCACATTGAGAGGACAAGCCAAGATGCTATCGATCCAGAATCTGCACGCCGCCTACGGCAAGGTCGACGTCCTGCACGGGATCTCCCTCGAGGTCCCGAAGGGCAAGCTGGTGACCCTCATCGGCAGCAACGGCGCCGGCAAGACCACCACCATGCGCGCCATCTCCGGCATGATCAAACCGAAGAGCGGCAGCGTGCAGCTCGGCGGCCGCGACATCACCGGCCTCGACTCGCACCGCATCGCGCGCGCGGGCCTGGCCCACTCGCCGGAGGGCCGGCGCGTGTTCGCCACCATGAGCGTCACCGACAACCTGCTGCTGGGCGCCTTCCCGCGCTTCACGCGCGCGCGCCCGAAAGGCGACATCCAGCACGACCTCGAACGCGCGCTCGAACTGTTTCCGCGCCTGAAGGAGCGCCGCCTCCAGCTGGCCGGCACCCTGTCCGGCGGCGAGCAGCAGATGCTGGCGATGGCGCGCGCCGTGATGCTGAATCCGGATGTCGTGCTGCTCGACGAACCCTCGATGGGCCTGGCGCCCATCCTGGTCGACGAGGTCTTCCGCATCATCGCGCGGCTGAAGTCCGAGGGCGTGACGATGCTGCTGGTGGAGCAGTTCGCGCAGGCGGCCTTGAACGTGGCCGATTATGGCTATGTGCTGGAGAACGGCACCATTGCCGTGCACGGGCCGGCGGCGGATTTGAAAAGCGATCCGAAGGTGGTGGCGGCTTATTTGGGGGGCGGGCAGGCGCATTGAGGACGCTACTGGCCCGTGCCTCCCCCGAGCTCGGGCCAGCTGTCGGGCGGTTTACTCTGTCTTCACCGCGTCGAAGATGAAGCCCTGCCAATAGATCACGAAATGGTTCTATCCCTTGATGAGGGCTTCGGTGCACGCCAGATCGACTGCCCCTACGACAGTCGGAATGCCGAGACGATCGACCGGCGCGTGCGCCGTCTTTCAAACGTACTTCGCAGCGTCTTCGTAGTGTCGGGCGAACTTCGGCGGTTTGCGGCAGCTTTTCCCCGCCACCGTGATGTTGTTTGGCGCGATGACCAGCTTTTTACCGATACGAGCTGCCACTTCCGCATCACCGATCGATGAGATTTCCGACGAATCGGGTACTTTCGTGAGGGTCCACGTGCCCAGCAAGTGGTTCCTCTTCGGTTCGTTCGCAAGCGCCGTTTCGGATACGCAGGTAACGACGCTCGGCGATACGGCTATCGTCGAGGTCTGCAGGTCCGCCATTAGTCGCCGAAAGGACAGGTGGGGCGCCAGGTGCAGCGTTCAGCGTGTCAGACAATCCAAACGCGTTGCTACCTTCATCTGTTGGCGCCGCACGAGCAGCACCCGGACGGCACTCGCAATCGACAGCGTAGCTGAGCAACGCCGGTCTCGGTAGCGCAAGACGATACCGCCGGCGTCGATTATCGACGCTTCGGATTCATCAGTTGATCGTCCAGTTCAAAATGTCATCATTCCCCGGTCCGCCGTCTACCGGCCACCACTGAAAGGCATGCATGAACCGCTTCAAGACCCTCCTTTGCGCCCTCGCCCTGCTCGCGCTGGGCGGCTGCGCATCGATGTTCCAGCACACCGGCGAGCGCCAGGCCGGCAGCATCGTCGACTACCTGTATCCGAACGCGAAAGAGGCGCCGAAGATGGAGCCGACCGTCACCAGGCTGCGCCTGCCGGTGCGTGTCGGCATCGCCTTCGTGCCGGGCGGCGGACGCGCCGCGCCGCAGGACGCCGAGCAGATGCAGCTGCTCGAGAAGGTCAAGGCCTCGTTCTCGGAGTATGACTACATCGGCAGCATCGAGGTCATCCCGAGCGCCTACCTGCGCCTGCGCGGCGGCTTCGACAACCTCGACCAGGTGGCGCGGATGTTCAACGTCGACGTGATCGCGCTGGTGTCGTATGACCAGATCCGCTTCAACGACACCAACCGGATGGCGGTGCT
The DNA here is from genome assembly GCF_052115005.1 of Massilia sp. 2TAF26. NCBI lineage: Bacteria > Pseudomonadati > Pseudomonadota > Betaproteobacteria > Burkholderiales > Oxalobacteraceae > Massilia > Massilia sp. 2TAF26. The sequence continues at coordinate 15,417 of NZ_JBFRFV010000009.1, read as the reverse complement.
GTACTGGACCGTGGTCGGCGCCTATCTGATCAAAGGCGACCAGTACGACGTGCAGACCATGGTGGATGCCGCCGTGTTCGATGTCCGCAGCCGCAAGCTGCTGTTCCGCGCGCCAGGCATGAGTCAGGTGAAGGGGTCGTCGACCCTGGCCGGCTACAGCAGGGAGGTCCGCGGTGCGCAGTCGGACGGTTACGCGCAGGCGGTCGAGCGGATGATTCCGGCGCTGCAGATGCAGCTGGCGAGTTTCAAGGAACGGGCGAAATCCGATCCGGGCATCCAGGTCGAGCGCGGCGAGGGATACCGCGGCGGACGCGGCGCCGGCGGATTCGGCTGGACGGCGGCCCTGCTGCTCGCCGGCGCGGCTTGCTGGATCGTGCGCCGCCGTGCTTAAGACTGCGCCCGTCTCGTTAGCGCTGGCCGGCATCTGCCTGCTGCTGGCCTGCGCCGGCGAGCAGGCAGCGTCCGGACTCGCCTGGGAGCGCGCCGCCATCCTGCACGGCGAGCTGTGGCGCCTGTGGAGCGGCCACCTCGTGCATTTCTCGGCCTCGCATGCGGGCGCCGATGTGCTGGCGCTGCTCACGCTGGGTGCGCTGACCGAAGCGTTGATCGGCTCGCGGCGCTATGCCCTTGTGCTAGGTAGCGGCGCCTTGCTGCTGTCGCTCGGCCTGTTGATCTTCGTACCGGGGATGCACGAGTACCGCGGCGCCTCCGGCCTGGCCGTGCTGACCGCGGTGCTGGGCGGCGTGCCGGCCTGGGACCGCTACCCGGACAGCCGGCCCGTGCTCGCCTGTGCCGCGCTTGCGCTGGCCAGCAAGACGCTGTGGGAAGCCTGCGCGAACATGGCTGCATTCACCGACCTGCCGGCGGGCGTGGCCGTGGCCTGGCAGGCGCACGTGCTGGGCGCGCTGCTGGGTGGCTGCGCCGCGGCGGCCCTCTGCCGGTCAGCGCCTGAGGAAACCCATGCTTGAAATCGCTGTCGTACAGCCCGGCAAACTCGCCAGGATTGCCGGTTTCTACGAGGCCGCAGGATATGGCGGCGGCGTGTCGGCAGCCGACCTGACGTTCGCCGCAGACCTGGACGGCCGCCTGGCCGGCGCCGTTCGCTTGTGCGAGGAGCACGGCGACATCGTCCTGCGCGGCATGCAGGTGGCGCAGTCATTCCAGCGCCAGGGCATCGGCCGCGCGCTGCTGGCCCGCTGTATTCCCTGGCTGGACCGCGGCACGGCCTGGTGCCTGCCCTACGAGCACCTGACGGGATTCTACGGCGAGGCCGGCTTCGAACCCGCGCCGGAGGATGCGCTGCCGCCCTTCCTGTCCGAGCGCCTGGCCCGCTACCTGGCGTCGGGCCAGCGGGTGCTGGCGATGCGGCGCTCAGCCTCGGCCTGACTCCAGCGCCGCGCCCATCCGCAGCGCCTGCGCCACATTGCGCGCCGCCGAACGCAGGTTCTCGCGCGCCTCGGCCAGCGCCTCCTGCACGGTGCACGGCCGGCACACCGCCGCGAACACCGCATCGATGCCGTGCGCGTGCACGGCCGACGCATCCCGCGCCAGGCCGCCGCCGATCGCGATCACCGGCGTGCCGAAGCGCTTGGCCACCCGCGCCACCCCGACCGGCGTCTTGCCGCTGACGCTCTGGCCGTCGATCCGCCCTTCTCCCGTGATCACGAGATCGGCGTCGCGCACGGCCTGCTCCAGCCCGACCGCCTCGGCGATGATCTCGATGCCGGGCCGCAGGCGGCCGCCCAGGAAGACCACCATCGCCGCGCCGATGCCGCCGCCGGCCCCGGCGCCCGGCATGTCGGCCACGTCCTGGCCGAGGTCGCGCGCGATGAGGCGGCCATAGTTCGCCAGGCTGGCATCCAGTCGAGCGACCATCTCCGGCGTCGCGCCCTTCTGCGGCCCAAAGATGGCCGACGCGCCGTTCGGCCCGGTCAACGGATTGCTGACGTCGCAGGCGATATGGAATTGGCTGTCCTTCACGCGCGGGTCCAGCCTTGAAACGTCGATACGGTCCAGCCGCGCCAGTTCGGCGCCCCCCGGACCGATCTCCGCGCCGCCGGCATCGAGCAGGCGCACGCCGAGGGCCTGCAGCATCCCGGCCCCGCCATCGTTGGTCGCACTACCGCCGACGCCGAGCACGAAGCGGCGCACGCCGGCATCCAGGGCGTGCAGGATCAGTTCTCCGGTGCCGCGGCTGGTCGCGCGCAAGGGATCGCGGCGTTCCGATGGCACCAGTTCGAGCCCGCTGGCGGCGGCCATCTCGATCACGGCCAGCGGCGCGCCGCCGTCCGGTGACGAAGCCATGCCATAGAAGGCCCCGACCTGCTCGCCCAGCGGCCCGGTGGCCCTCAGCTCGACGCGGTGGCCGCCGGTGGCGTCGATCATCGCCTGTACCGTGCCCTCGCCGCCGTCGGCCACCGGCAGCTTGACGATCTCGGCGTCCGCGAACACCTCGCGCAGGCCGGCCTCGATGGCCTCGGCCACCTGCAGCGCCGACAGGCTTTCCTTGAACGAATCCGGGGCAATGACGATCTTCATGGGTCTCCTGGCTTGTGGACTTCCCTGCGAGTATAGGTGATCGACGATGCCCGGCACAGCCCCGACGGCAGCGCCGCCTACATGCCGAACAGGTCGTGTGAATCGAGAATGGCCCAGGTGATCTCGGGATGGCGGTCGAGCACCTTGCGGATCGCCGCCGGAATCGACTGCCTGACCTTCTTGCACAGGCCCGGCCGGTCTTCCAGCAGGATGACGATGCCGCGCAGGGTGCGCACCTCGTTCGGGCCCGGCACGATCTTCAGCTCGACGCCGAGGTTGGCGCGGATCTTCTCCTGCAGGCGCTTGAGCTCCTCGTAGCTCGAGATGTTCTCGATCCGGCCGATCAGCTTCTGCTCCTCCATGCGCGTCAGGCGCAGGGGCCGCAGGTCGGCGTCGGGCTCGACGAGCAGGCGCTCGCGCTCGCAGACGCAGGCGCCTGGCGGACATTCGCTGCGAATTGGGAAGCTTACCTGTTGCAACATGCTCTCACGCTGGTCGGCAAAGGATCGTCATAGTGTACATCACGGTCGGGTTCATTCATTGTGCGGCACGCGCCAGGACGGCGCTCATGCGCTGCCAGTGCGAGCCCTTCCAGTAGACCCGCCCGCACAGGTCGCAGGTATTGAATTCGTCCTGGACCGCCGCGACCTGGGGCGGCAGGCGGTCCAGGACCTCGGCCTTGGCGACGCTGCGCAGCGGCGCGTTGTCATGCAGGCAGCGCGTGAACGGGCGGGCACGCTCGGCCAGGCCGAAGTGTTCGAACAGGTCGTGCAGCTGGGCCTCCGGCCGCTGGGCGCGCACATAGCAGCCAAAGTCTATGCCGCGGCGCTTGAGCAGTGCGCGGTCGCGCGTCAGCACCACGCGTTCCTGGTCCGCCGCCAGCGCCTCGACCTGGTCGCCGCTCAGGCTGTTGTCGTAGATGGTGTCGAACCCGGCCATTCGCAAGAGGCGCGCGAGTCCGCCGAGGTGGGCGTCGGCCACGAAGCAAATCCGCCCCGGCGGCAGCGACGGCGCCGGCCTCAGGTCGCTGACGTCGAAGCGCGTGAAGTGCGGGTAGACGGCGACGCGGTCGCCCTCTTCCAGCGGCAGATCGAGACCGGCGCAGTCGCCATTCACCAGCACCAGCTCGACCTCGGTGTGCGGCACGCCGAGGGCTTCGATCATGTGCTTGGTGGTGGCCATGCGCGCGCATGGGGTGGTGATCTCGCGCCCCTTGCGCTCGCGCGGCAGGAAGTCGTTCAACTCGCCGTAGAAGCGGAAGGTGGCGCAGACCATGGTGCTCACTTGCTCATCACAGGCTTCAGCGCGCGCAGCACCTCGAGGGCGTTCGGCACCGCCGCGAAGGCCGCCGTGTTATCGAAGATGCACCAGCAGTGGGCGCCACCGGCGGTAAGCAGCGCGATCCGCCGCTCGACTTCGCGCAGGAATTCGGGCGGATAGCTCGAGTAATACACCTTGGGCGTGCCGTGCAGGCGGATATAGCCGGCCTCCGTGGTCGRCACATGCGGTCCGGGCTGGCCGGCGGGCGGATCGGCCATCACGCGGGTCACCCCGTGTTCGCGCAGGACGTCGGTGGCGGCGTCCGAAAACCAGGTCGGATGGCGGGCTTCGAGCGCCAGCATGCAGCCGACCCTTTCGCGCAGGCGCGGCAGGAAGTCGCGCGCCGCCTCTTCGTCGAACACGCCCTTCGGCGGCAGCTGGATCAATATACAGCCGAGTTTCGCGCCCAGGTGGTTGACCTCGCCGGCAAAGCGGTCGAGCAGCTCGTCGGCGTCGCGCAGGCGGGCTTCGTGGCTGATCGACTTCGGCAGCTTGACGGAAAAACGAAAGTCCGGCGGCACGCTGTCGGCCCAGCGGGCGTAGGTTTGCGGCTGATGCGGGCGGTAGAAGGAGGAGTTGATCTCGACGGCGGGAAAGACGGCCGCATAGCGCTCGAGGTGGCTGCCTTCTTCGGGGAAGTCGGGCGCCACATCCTTGTGGAGACTCCAGCCAGCGCAGCCGATCAGGCACGCGCCGCCAGCGGAGGTGGGGGCTGGGGTTTCGCTCATGGGCAGATTCTATTCCGGGAGTGCGGGCACGCGTCGCACGGCCGGCATTACAATATGAACAATCGCATATCGACTTCGCAGGAGAAACCCAATGACCGAGCCCTTGCACATCGTCTGTCCGCATTGCGACGCCGTCAACCGCGTCGCCAGCGAGCGCCTCGCCGACCAACCCGTCTGCGGCAAATGCACGAAAGCGCTGTTCGAAGGCAAACCGCTGGACGTGAACAGCGAGCGCTTCACGCGCCACATCAGCCGCAACGACATTCCGGTGCTGGTCGATTTCTGGGCCGCCTGGTGCGGGCCCTGCCGCATGATGGCGCCGGCCTATGCCCAGGCCGCCGGCCGGCTGGAGCCGCGGGTGCGCCTGTTGAAGGTGGATACCGAGGCCTCGCAGGACCTGGCGGGGCGCTACGGCATCCGCAGCATCCCCACCATCGCGCTGTTCCAGGGCGGCCAGGAGATCGCACGCCAGGCCGGGGCGATGGATGCCGGCAGTATTATTTCTTGGGTACAATCCCGGGCGCGCGCCGCCTGAGCGCGCGATCGGCTATCGTCGGCTTTACGACGTCACCAACTCAACACAGGAGGACGCCATGTCCCAGGAACTCGTCTACGAACGCGGTATCGAGGATGCAAAGCAGTTCGCCCGCATCCTGTATCTCGCCCATGCCGCGACCTTCTTCTTTTCGCTGGGGCTGCTGAACATCATCGTCCTGATCGTGAATTACATCAGGCGTCCGGACACGGCCGGCACCATCGTCTATTCCCACCACACCTGGATGATCCGCTCGTTCTGGTGGTACGTGGTGGCGATGGCGGTCGCCTTCGTGCTGGCGATCACCATCATCGGGATTCCGCTGGCCTGGCTGGTCGGTGCGGCGGCCTGGCTCTGGATGGCCTACCGCATCATCCGTGGCTTCCTCGACCTGAACAACAACCGGCCGATGCCGGTATAAGCCAGGCTCAGTTGTTCGGCCCGTCCCTGCGCAGGCGGGCCTCCAGTTCGCGCAGCCGCACGTAGTAGGCGCGGCCCAGGCGTCCGACCGGCCGCGTGCCGGTCTGCTCCAGCAGGTCGATGCGATGATCCTGCTCGCCCTTGCGGCCGGTGTACACGGCCTCGTCGATGTGCACGTGCTGCACGCTTCCCATGATCCACTTGTTGGCGCCCATGTCGAGGATGTCGTGCAGCTTGCACTCGTAGGCGACCGGGGCGCGGGCCACGCGCGGCGCCTTCACGATGCTGCTGGGCGCCTCCGCCAGGCCGGCGTAGCGGAACTCGCTGTCGCCGGGCGCGAGGTCGGCGGCGGTCTTGACCATCTCGTCCATCAGCTGTTCGGGCACGATGTTCACCACGAACTCGCGGGTGGCCACGATGTTCGCATAGGTGTCCTTCGGCACCCATTCGCCGGCGTGGTTGTCGCCGCGCGGACCGCAGCTGAAGCCCAGCACCGGCGGCGACGGCGACACCACGTTGAAGAAGCTGAAGGGCGCGATGTTCGGCACGCCCTCGGCCGACACCGTCGACACCCAGGCGATCGGGCGCGGCACGACGGAGTCGCGCAGCAGGAAGTACATCTCGGTCGGCTGGAAATCGGCGGCGGAAAGCGATATGGTCATGATGGTATCCGGCTGGTTTATTACTGCTGCGGGTCGTACAGCTTTTCCTTGATGAACAGCGCCGGCACGATCCCGCACAGGAAGTAGGCCACGCCCATCACCAGGAAGCCGAGGCCGATCGAGCCGTTGGTGGCCAGGTAGCCGATGCAGGCAGGTGCGATCGCCGCGCCGACGCGGCCGACGTTGTAGGCGCCGCCGACGGCCGAACCGCGGATGGTGGTCTCGAAGCTCTCGGTCATGTAGGTCGCGTTCACGCCATACGGAATCCCGTACAGGAAGCCGAAGATGGTCAGCAGGTAGACGATGTTGTCCGGCGTGTTGTACAACACGATCAGCGGCAGGAACACGGCGGTGCCGAGGGCGCCGAAGGCGAAGATCGCGCGGCGGCCGAAGCGGTCGGCCAGCCAGCCGGCGACGATCTTCCCGAGGATCATGGCGACGTAGGTGCCGACCATATAGCCGGTCATCGCCTTGAAGTTCATGTGCAGTTCTTTTTCCAGGTAGGTCGGCATCCAGTTGTTGACGCCGTAGTAGCCGAACTGCAGGAAGCCGGCGGCCAGCGACCACAGGATGAACATGCGGCGGTGGGCCGGGTTCGAGAAGATCAGCTTCATCGCGCCGGCCGGCTTGCCGCCGGTGCGCGTGCCGGCTGCCTTGTCCGCGGCCAGCTTCTGGCGCGAGGCGATCCAGGCGGCCGGTTCCGGCACCACGCGCCGCATCAGCACGGCCAGCACCACCGGGATGATGGCGATGTAGAACAGCCAGCGCCAGCCATAGGTCGGCAGGATCCAGCTGGCCAGCAGGGTCGCCACCACGTAACCGACCGACCAGCCGGCCTGCAGGCTGCCCAGCACCGTGGTACGGCGCTCGGTCGGCACGTACTCCGCCATCAGGGTGTTCGACACCACGTAGACGGCGCCCAGTCCGACCGAGGCGATGAAGCGGAACAGTGCGAACTGTTCGAAGTTGTGGGTGGCGCCGAGCACCGCGGTACCCACCGAGAACAGCATGATCGTCCAGACGACCGTGCGCACCCGGCCGAAGCGGTCCGCGGCCCAGCCGCCGAAGATGCCGCCGAGGGCCATGCCCACCAGCGTGACCGTGCCGAGCGTGCCCGCCTGCACCTTGGTCAGGCCGAACTCCTTGGTCAGGCTGCCCAGGCTATAGGACAGGAACATCAGGTCGGCGCCGTCGATCATCAGCGCCAGGAAGGCGAAGACAAAGACGATCTTCCATGTGTTTTTGTTTGCCGCGGCAATCACCGCGCGGTTTGCTGCTACTTCCATGTCTCCTCCAATTGTCTTGCTGTCTTGCTTGCTTATGGCTGCACGGCGCGGATCATGTTGCGCGCGATGACGAGCTGCTGGATCTGGGTGGTGCCCTCGTAGATGCGGAACAGGCGCACGTCGCGGTAGAAGCGCTCGATCGCGTACTCCGACACGTAGCCGGCGCCGCCGTGGATCTGCACCGCGCGGTCGGCCACGCGGCCGCACATCTCGGACGCGAACATCTTGCAGCAGGCGGCTTCGGTCGAAATGTCTTCCTTGTTGTCGCGGCGGCGCGCGGCATCCAGCACCATCGAACGGGCCGCGTAGACCTCGGCCTTGCTGTCGGCCAGCATGGCCTGGATCAGCTGGAAGTCGGCGATCGCCTTGCCGAACTGCTGGCGCTCGACCGCATAGCGCAGGGCATCGTCCAGCATGCGCTCGGCCACGCCGACGCAGATCGCGGCGATGTGCAGGCGGCCTTTGTCGAGCACCTTCATGGCGGTCTTGAAGCCCACGCCTTCTTTACCGCCGATCAGGTTGGCGGCCGGGACGCGGCAGTTCTCGAAGATGACGTCGGCGGTGTGCGCGCCCTTCTGCCCCATCTTCTTGTCCGTCTTGCCGATGAAGACGCCCGGCGTGCCTTTCTCTACGATGAAGGCCGAGATGCCGCCCGCGCCCTTGATCTCGGGGTTGGTGCGCGCCATCACCGTGAAGATGCCGGCTTCCGGCGCGTTCGTGATGAAGCGCTTGGTGCCGTTGATGACGTAGAAGTCGCCGTCGCGGACGGCCGTCGTGCGCAGCGAGGCGGCGTCCGAGCCCGAACCCGGTTCGGTCAGCGCGAACGAGGCGATCAGCTCCCCCGAGGCCAGGCGCGGCAGGTAGTCGCGCTTCTGCTCTTCGGTGCCGTCGACGATCAGGCCCTGGGAGCCGATGCCGTTGTTGGTGCCGACCAGGGAACGGAAGGCCGGCGAGGTCTTCGCGATCTCGAAGGCAGCCAGCACTTCCTCTTCCATCGTCAGGCCAAGGCCCCCGTATTCCTCGGGAATGCACAGGCCGAACAGGCCCAGCTCGCGCATGTCGTCGACGACGTCGGGCGGGATCTGGTCGGTCTCCGCTACTTCATTTTCCGCCGGCACCAGCCGCTCCCGCACGAAGCGGGACAGGGTATCGAGCAGCACAGTCATGGTTTCCTGGTCGCGTATCATCTTCTTTCCAAATCAGTTCGTAGTTTGTCCCATCGAGCCGCCGACCTTGCGCACCAGCTCGACCAGGGCTGGTCCGAGCTCGTGCTGCAGGTATTCGCGGCTGCACTTGAAAGCGGGCTTGCCGCAGTTGAAGGCCATCATGGTGCCGTCCGGGGCCCGGAACGGCACACCGACGCCGTAGACGTCCTTGTCCCACTCGCCCAGCGACATGCAGAAGCCGAATTCCGCATAGTCGCGCAGCGCCTGTTCGACGCCGGCCTGCTGGCGCGCCCAGTCGTCACCGGCGCGCTCGCGCACCTGTTCCAGCAGCGCGGCGCGCTCGGACGCCGGCAGGCCGACCAGGTAGCCGCGCCCGAGGGCGCTGGTGGTCAGCGACAGCCGCGTGCCGACGCCGCGCTGCAGGGTGATCGAGGCGCTGCTGCGGATCGACTCGACGTACACCATCGACAGGCGGTCGCGCACGGCGATCGATACCGAAGCCTGCGCGCGCTCGGCCAGTTCGCGCATCATGGGGCGGGCGACGTCGCGCACGTCGAGCCGCGCCAGCATGCTGTAACCCAGCGCCAGCACGCCGGCGCCGAGCCGGTAGCGGCCTTCGGCTTCCATGTGTTCAAGGTAGCCGAGCTTGGCGAGGGTGCCGGCCAGGCGCGCCACGGTGGGTTTCGGGATCGCCGTGCGGCGCGCCAGCTCGGTCAGGCCGAGTTCGCGCTCCCTGGCGCCGAAGCAGCGCAGCAGTTCCAGGCCGCGGGCCAGGGCGGTGACGAACTGCCGGTCCTTGCCCTCTTCCTTGTCATCGAACTGCTCGATGTCGTTGCCTTCATCCACCATGTGCATGCCCTGTCTCCCTTGTCGTTTTGCCGGCTGCCGGCGCCGGTTCTTAATTCATCCTGTCATATCAATTCTCGTGATGTCAAGCATTTTCAAACCCACGGTCCGCTATGCGAACCACGCATGTCGACGATAGATTTTTCTGATACAGGGCGTGGATTCAGGCTTTACAAGCTGAGAATTTTTCCATATTCTGGGTCGCATCTTCATTTTTCGAACCCGCGGTTCGCTGTGCGGACCCGCGGTAACAAGCGAGACCTCGATGAACGACCTCATCCTTTCCCACCCGGAACCTGGCATCGCCTGCCTGCGCATCCACCGTCCCGACGTCCGCAATGCGCTCAACCAGAGCGTGCGCATGCAGCTGGCCGAGCACTTCACTGCCCTCGGCCAGGATCCGGAAATCCGCTGCATCGTCCTGACCGGCGGCGACCAGGTGTTCGCGGCGGGCGCCGACCTGCGCGACATCGCCGAGGCCACGCCTATCGACATGCACCTGCGCCAGGTCCAGCGCCTGTGGCAGGCCATCGCCGGCTGCCCGAAGCCGGTGATCGCCGCCGTCAACGGCTATGCCTGGGGCGGCGGCTGCGAGCTGGCCATGCATGCGGACATCATCGTGGCGGGCGAGAACGCCTCCTTCGCCCAGCCGGAAATCAAGGTCGGCATCATGCCGGGGGCCGGCGGCACCCAGCGCCTGACCCGTGCGATCGGCAAGTTCCAGGCGATGAAGATGCTGCTGACCGGCGCGCCGATCTCGGGCCGCGAAGCCTTCGCCTGCGGCCTGGCCAGCGAAGTGGTCGAGGATGCGAAAGTGCAGGAACGCGCGCTGGAACTGGCGCGCACCATCGCCGCGATGCCGCCGCTGGCCGCCAGCCAGATCAAGGAAGTGCTGCTGGCCGGCCAGGACGCCTCGCTCGAGGCCGCGCTGATGCTGGAGCGGAAGGCCTTCCACCTGCTGTTCGCCAGCCAGGACCAGAAGGAAGGCATGCGCGCCTTCTTCGAGAAACGCAAACCTTCCTACACGGGACAATAAAGCATGAGCAGCACTGAACAAAACCTCGAAGTGATCGGCATCGTCGGCTGCGGCCTGATGGGCCGCGGCATCGCCCAGATCGCCGTCCAGGGCGGCATGGCCGTCATCCTGCACGACGCCCGTCCGGGCGCGGCCGAGGAAGCGCGCGACGCCATCGCGGCCACCCTGCGGAAGCTGGCCGACAAGGGCAAGATCTCCGCCCAGGCCGCACAGGACGCCGGCGCCCGCCTGTCGGTGGCCGCGTCGCTCGACGACCTGGCGCCCTGCACCGCGGTGGTCGAGGCCATCGTCGAGAAGCTCGACGCCAAGCAGGAGCTGTTCGGCCAGCTCGAAGCCGTGGTCTCGGCCGGCTGCATCCTCGCCACCAATACCTCCTCGCTGTCGGTGACGTCCATCGCCGCCGTGTGCAAGGCGCCGGGCCGGGTCGCCGGCTTCCACTTCTTCAGCCCCGTGCCGCTGATGAAGATCGTCGAGGTGATCGCCGGACCGCTGACCGATGCCGGCGTGCCCGAGCGCCTGACCGCGATCGCCCGCCGCATGGGCCATACGCCGGTGCGCGCCAGCGACACGCCCGGTTTCATCGTCAACCATGCGGGCCGCGGCTACCTGACCGAGTCGCTGCGCATCCTGGGCGAGAACATCGCCGCGCATCCGGAACTCGACCGCATCCTGCGCGAGGCCGCGGGCTTCCGCATGGGTCCTTTCGAGCTGCTGGACCTGACCGGACTGGACGTCTCGCAGCCGGTGATGGAATCGATCCACGCCCAGTACTACCAGGAGCCGCGCTTCCGCCCCTCGCCGATCGCACGCCAGCGCCTGGCGGCCGGACTGCTGGGCCGCAAGAGCGGCCGCGGCTTCTATGTTTACCAGGACGGCCAGAAGCAGGACGCTGCGGCCGTTCCGGTTCCTTCTCGCAGCGACGTGCCGGTCTGGCTGAGCGCCGCCGATGCGGACGCCTGGCCCGCGGTCGACCGCCTGCTGGACGCGCTGGGGGCGACGCGCGACCGCGGCGAGCGTCCGGCCGGGGACTCCCTGTGCCTGGTGCTGCCGGTGGGCCAGGACGCGACCAGCCTGGCCGTGGCCGCGCGCCTGGATCCGGCCCGCACCGTGGCGCTCGATCCACTGTTCATTTCCGGCCGCCGTACCCTGATGACCACGCCGCTGACCGATGACGCCTTCCGCGATACCGCCCACGCGCTGTTCGCCGCCGACGGTACGCCGGTATCAAGGATCCGCGACAGCGCCGGCCTGGTGTGCCAGCGCGTGCTCGCCACCATCGTCAACATCGGCGCCGACATCGCCCAGCAAGGCATCGCCAGCCCGGAAGACATCGACAAGGCGGTGACCCTCGGCCTCGGCTACCCGAAAGGACCGCTGGCGCTCGGCGATGCGCTCGGCGCCGCCACCGTGCTGCGCATCCTGGACGGCCTGTTCGACTTCTACCGCGATCCCCGCTATCGCCCGAGTCCGTGGCTGAAGCGCCGCGCCCTGCTGGGCGTCTCGCTGCTCACCCCGGAAAACTGATCAATCAAGGAATATCATGCTCGACGCTTACATCTACTCCGGCCTGCGCACCCCGTTCGGCCGCCTCGCCGGCGCCCTGGCCCCGGTCCGTCCCGACGACCTGGCCGCTTCCGTCATCCGCAAGCTGGTCGACGATTCGCCCTTCGATCCGGCACAGGTAGAGGACGTGATCCTCGGCTGCGCCGGCCAGGCCGGCGAGGACAGCCGCAACATCGCGCGCCACGCGGTACTGCTGTCCGGCCTGCCGCATACGGTGCCCGGCCAGACCGTCAACCGCCTGTGCTCCAGCGGCCTGGCGGCCGTGCTCGACGCCGCACGCGCCATCACCAGCGGCGAAGGCGAGCTGTATGTGGCCGGCGGTGTCGAGAGCATGAGCCGCGCGCCCTTCGTGGTCGCCAAGAGCGAGTCCGCCTTCGGGCGTGAATTCAAGGTCTTCGACTCGGCCCTCGGCGCGCGCTTCCCGAACCCGCGCATCACCAAGGAGTTCGGCGGCGACACCATGCCCGAAACGGCCGACAACGTGGCCGAGGACCTCGGACTGAGCCGCGAGGACAGCGACCGCTTCGCCGCCCTCTCCCAGTCCCGCTATGCCGCGGCGCTGGCCGACGGCTTCTTCGCCGGCGAGATCATGCCGGTGGAGGTCCCGACCGGGAAAAAGACGCCGCCGCGGATCGTGGCCGCCGATGAGCAGCCGCGTCCGGAATCGACCGTGGAGTCCCTGGCGAAGCTGAAAGTGCTGCAGGAAGGCGGCGTGGTCACCGCCGGCAACGCCTCCAGCCTGAACGACGGCGCCGCCGCCCTGCTCATCGGCAGCCGCGCGGCCGGCGACAAGGCCGGCGCCAAGCCGGTCGCGCGCATCCTGGCCGGCGCCGCCGCCGGGGTCGAGCCGCGCGTGATGGGCCTCGGCCCGGCCTACGCCATTCCGAAAGCATTGGCGCGCGCCGGCCTGACCCTGGCCGACATGGACGTCATCGAGATCAACGAAGCGTTTGCCACCCAGGTGCTCGGCTGCCTCAAGATGCTGGATGTGTCCTTCGACGACCCGCGCGTGAATCCGAACGGCGGCGCGATCGCGATCGGGCACCCGCTCGGCGCGTCCGGCGCCCGCCTGGCCCTGAGCGCGGCGCGAGAACTGCAGCGCCGCAACGGCCGCTACGCCGTCGTCAGCCTGTGCATCGGCGTCGGCCAGGGCCTGGCAGTCGTCATCGAACGCGTCTGACTGGAGAGCAGCATGTCTGGAGCACTGTCACACATCCGCGTCCTCGACCTGACGCGCGTCCTCGCCGGCCCCTGGGCCTGCCAGATGCTGGCCGACCTCGGCGCCGAGGTGATCAAGATCGAAAGGCCCGGCAGCGGCGACGATACCCGCGCCTGGGGCCCGCCCTACCTGAAGGACCAGGACGGCCAGGACACCCGAGAATCCGCCTACTTCCTGTCCACCAACCGCGGCAAGAAGTCGGTCACCCTCGACATCTCGACGCCGGAGGGCCAGGCCATCGTGCGCAAGCTGGCGATGGAAAGCGATGTCTTCATCGAGAACTACAAGGTCGGCGACATGGCGCGCTACGGCCTGTCCTACGAGGATTTGAAGGAATTGAATCCGCGCCTGGTCTACTGCTCGGTGACCGGCTTCGGCCAGGACGGTCCGATGTCGGCCTTTGCCGGCTACGACTTCATCGTCCAGGGCATGGGCGGCCTCATGAGCATCACCGGCGAGCGCGACGACCTGCCGGGCGGCGGCCCGCAGAAACTGGGCGTGGCCTTTTCCGACCTGATGACCGGCATGTACTCCAGCGTCGCCATCCTGGCCGCGCTGGAACACCGCCACAAGACCGGCGAAGGCCAGTATATCGACATGGCCCTGCTGGACGTGCAGGTGGCCGCGATGGCGAACATGAACATGAACTACCTGGTGTCCGGCAAGGTGCCCAAGCGCCAGGGCAATGCGCATGCGAACATCGTGCCCTACCAGGTGTTCCGCACCCGCGACGGCCACATGGTGCTCGCGGTCGGGAACGATCGCCAGTTCGCCAAGTTCTGCGCGATCGCCGGCTGCCCGCAATTCGCCGCCGATGAACGCTTCGCGACGAACAACAACCGGGTGCGCAACCGCGAGACCCTGGTGCCGATGCTGGAAGAAGTGCTACTGGGCCGCACCACGGCCGAATGGGTCGCGCCGCTGGAAGCCGCCGGCGTGCCTGCCGGGCCGATCAACGACATCGCCCAGACCTTTGAGCATCCGCAGGTCAAGCACCGCAAGATGAAGCTGGACCTGCATGAAAGTCCTGGTACCCGTCAAACGCGTGGTCGACTACAACGTCAAGGTCCGCGTCAAGTCCGACGGCAGCGGTGTCGATATCGCCAACGTCAAAATGTCGATGAACCCGTTCGACGAGATCGCCCTGGAAGAAGCGACCCGCCTGAAGGAAGCCGGCAAGGTCACCGAGATCGTGGCCGTGACCTGCGGCGTGACCCAGGCCCAGGAAACCCTGCGCACCGGCATGGCGATCGGCGCCGACCGCGGCATCCTGGTCGAGACCGGTGCCGAGATCGAGCCGCTGGGCGTGGCGAAAGTGCTGAAGGCGCTGGCCGACAAGGAACAGCCGCAGCTGATCATCCTGGGCAAGCARGCGATCGACGACGATTCGAACCAGACCGGCCAGATGCTGGCCGCCCTGCTGGGCTGGCCGCAGGCGACCTTCGCCTCGAAAGTCGTGCTGGAAGACGGCAAGGTGACCGTGACCCGCGAAGTCGACGGCGGCCTGGAAACCGTGGCCCTGAGCCTGCCGGCCATCGTCACCACCGACCTGCGCCTGAACGAGCCGCGCTACGTGACGCTGCCGAACATCATGAAGGCGAAGAAGAAGCCGCTCGAGACCATCAAGCCGGAAGACCTGGGTGTGGACGTGACCCCGCGCCTGAAGACCCTGAAAGTGTCGGAGCCGGCCAAGCGCTCGGCCGGCATCACCGTGCCRGACGTGGCGACCCTGGTGTCGAAGCTGCGTACYGAAGCCAAAGTCATYTAAAGAATATAAGGGAACATCATGGTCGCACTCGTTATTGCTGAACACGACAATGCCTCGCTGAAGGCCGTCACCCTGAACACCGTCACCGCCGCCGCCCAGTGCGGTGGCGAAGTCCACATCCTGGTCGCCGGCTCGGGCTGCGGCGCGGTCGCTGAAGCAGCCGCCAAGGTCGCCGGCGTCTCGAAAGTGCTGGTCGCCGATGCGCCGCATTTCGCCGACGGCCTGGCCGAGAACGTCGCCGAGCAGATCCTGGCGGTGGCCGGTTCGTACTCGCACATCCTGGCCCCGGCTTCGGCCTACGGCAAGAACATCCTGCCGCGCGTGGCCGCC